>CACZRU010000189.1 GCA_902783605.1 uncultured Lachnospiraceae bacterium | reverse complement strand
CTTTGTTTCTTGGTCTGTCAGAACCTCCATGTTACCAACAAGCATTACTCCAACATATTTTATAAGTCCCTTATGATAAAAATATATACTTGCCTTATGATTATTAAGGAACTGCTTTACTCTCATAGACGAGGTATTTGTAGAAAAATAGAATTCCTTTAATCCATTTCTTTTTCTTGGCCTAAGCATAGCTTTTATATTTGGAAATCCGTCACCATCTATGGAGCATATAAAGCTAACCTTCTGTTTATCTATAAATCCACCTATCTTTTTTTTATCCATATACTCTCACCCTCATTTTCCAGGTCAATTAAATCTATGAAAATTTATGTTTATCCTCTATTTTTTCATGCAGTGAATCAAAATCTTTCTAATAAATCTCCTCAACCTTTGGACTTTTCGTCCTGAACTAGTTGTATCACCACTCATTTTTTAATTCTCCTACATAAATGTCTTTTTTAATTCTTTGATTATATCAAATGCGAGAAGTTTCCTCCCTATAAATTCATCTGGCCCCTTCGATTTTGCGATTTTTTACAGTAATGAAAGGGTCAGAAAAAATTCATAGTAAGAAAATATTATTCCACCGTCCATTCGATCCACTTAATATGATTGTACTGCATCACATCAGTCGATTTTTTCATACCAAGTTTCTCATAAAACGGTACTGCATTTTCATTTGCAATAAGATATTTTTTTAGACTTTCTCTATAGTACCTCAAGATAAATATCGTCATCTCCGTCATCTATGATCTTATAGAGCTCATCCACTTTATCTTCAGTACAGATGATGAACTGCTGAAGTCCCACATCATCTTTCTTGCCGAAATGCCCGCTGCATACTCTTAGATAGCAATAGTATGTTTCACCATCTATCTTGGCAGAATAGATATAGCCTTCAACATGCGAATCTGAGACATCAAGATGAACATTTTTGCCATAATCCGTTAGGAAGTCATCCGGGTCAAGGTCAATTTTCAGATCATCAATTTCATCAAAGAAATCATCTACCTTATCATCAAAATGTCTATCATCTCTGACATTCTTGGCAAACTCACGATAAAGCATATCTTCATCTTCATCATTAACATATTCGAATAATTCCCTAACCATATCGCTTGCTCCAGCAACCGTGCTGCGCGACATAAATGGTTTGTACCGCC
Organism: uncultured Lachnospiraceae bacterium; assembly: GCA_902783605.1. Taxonomy (GTDB): domain Bacteria; phylum Bacillota; class Clostridia; order Lachnospirales; family Lachnospiraceae; genus Eubacterium_Q. The sequence goes on along the minus strand of CACZRU010000189.1, from coordinate 3,000 downwards.
ATTCGTCAGCAACACATTTAATCCTAATATTGTTAAGGATATTTCTACCAGCTATGCAGGCAATAAGAAAAAGAGGTATTGCAACCATGACAATACCAATGATTCTTTTTGTCCCCTTGCCACCTCTCTTCTTATTCTCAGCACCTATAACGATGAAGACTATTCCAGTAATAAACAGTGCCACAAAAACAAGAAATATTAGACCAATAAACATTATGAAAAGTCCTAGTGCCATATTACTACCTCATTTTCACTAAAACATAGCTTAAATCATTTCTGCAGTACTATTATTAAAATACCTTAGTTGTCCATTTAGTGCAGTCCCATATTTCAGTCGCAATATCTTCATAGAATTCCGGCTCATGGCATACCATAAGAATACTGCCTTTATACTCTTTTAGCGACCTGGACAGTTCTTCCTTTGCATCTGCATCGAGATGATTAGTTGGCTCGTCCAGGACAAGAAGGTTAGATTCTCTATTAATCAGCTTACATAGTCTCACTTTTGCCTGCTCTCCACCGGAAAGGACCTTGCATTTACTTTCAATATGTTTGGTTGTAAGACCACATTTTGCAAGAGCAGACCTTACTTCATACTGAGTGAAACCAGGAAATTCATTCCATATTTCCTGAAGGCAGGTGGTTTCTATATCTGATGGCATTTCCTGCTGGAAGTATCCTATTTCCAGATTCTCTCCTAACTCAACAGTTCCACCAAGAGAAGGTATCAGACCTAGTATACTCTTAAGAAGGGTTGTTTTTCCTATACCATTTGCACCTGTAAGAACTATCCTGGATCCTCTTTCCATAGAAACCGAAAGAGGTGAGGAAAGTGGTTCATCATAGCCAATAATAAGATCCTTGGTTTCAAACAGAATCTTTCCAGGTGTTTTTGCAACCTTAAAATGAAACTCCGGCTTTGGTTTATCATAGATTTTCTCAATGATATCCATATTGTCGAGTTTCTTTTGTCGTGACATAGCCATGTTTCTTGTAGCAACCCTGGCTTTGTTTCGTGCAACAAAGTCCTTCAGTTCAGCTATCTCCTGCTGCTGACGATTATATGCAGCTTCACGCTGAGCTTTTTTCATTTCATATACTTCAGTAAACTTATCATAATCTCCAACATATCTGTCGAGACTGTGATACTGTCCATCCATATGGTAGATTATATTTATAACACTATTTAAAAATGGAATATCATGCGATATAAGGATGAACGCATTTTCATAATCCTGCAGATATCTCTGCAGCCAGGCTATATGCTCTGTATCAAGGTAATTTGTTGGCTCATCCAGAAGTAAGATGTCAGGTTTCTCTAAAAGGAGCTTTCCAAGAAGGATTTTCGTTCTCTGTCCTCCTGAAAGCTCTGTTACATCTCTGTCCAGCCCGAGGTCAAGTAGTCCTAATGCTCTTGCAACTTCTTCAACCTTGGCATCTATCATATAAAAATCATGATTTGTAAGAAGATCCTGGATTGTGCCTGTCTCTTCCATATATTCGTTCATCTCTTCTTCTGTGGCGTCACCCATTTTATCATAAAGCTCGTTCATACGGGCTTCCATCTCATATAGTGGGTCAAATGCACTGGACAAGGCATCCTGTATGGTCATACCTTCCTTCAAAACTGCATGCTGGTCAAGATATCCTACTTTAACATTCTTAGCCCATTCTATTTTTCCTTCATCCGGCTGAAGCTTACCAGTTATTATATTCATAAAGGTTGATTTACCTTCGCCATTTGCTCCAACAAGTCCAATATGCTCTCCAGCTAACAGTCTGAAAGAAACATCTTCAAAAATTGCTCTATCACCAAACCCATGGGTTAGATGCTCTACATTTAATATACTCAAGTTTTTTCCTTTCTCAGTATAGCAGCTATACCAAATACTTATTTTTCCACAAAGTATTCCAAGATAATTCAGATTGTTTTAGCTTTCTTGACTATACTTAAAAGCATCTCCTAAACTAATACATAATACTGTATCGCCAATTTCTAACTTATCTTTTTTCCTTACGATAAAATTCATTTTTCTATCTGTCTCTTTTAGTTTATAAGTTGTAATTCCGTTTTCAGTTGTAATGTCTTCTATTACATCAAACCAACACTTGTATTTTCTTTTTAACACATCTGTTATTATGATCAAACTACCAATAAGCAAAAAGATAGAAAGAGGTATTAAGATAATAGGTATAAATACCAAAAGTGATTTTTTAATGATCGTCATGATAATAATTAGTATTGATACTATTGTCATTACAGGTATCGCTATATATGCCCACATCATATTATATAGTAATACATGTTTTTTTACTGCATTATGAATAGTATCATCTGGTTCAAAATATACTAATGTATCATGTTTGCTTATTTCTTCTTCATCCTCATAATCACATAGTCTTGAAATGAAATCTTCAAAATTCTTTGCTAAGACATATGGTTTTGCATTCAGATCCTCCATATTAAATTCATTATCTATTTCAATTACTCTTGGTTCACCCTGTGGACCACATTCATTATAATCCAAATATATATTGGAATGTCCGGAATTGGATGAGCAGATTGATATAAGATTTGCTTCAAAGTATGCCCTATCTTTGTTTTGATAATTTATTGAATAAATTTTATCGCCAATTCCATATATTCCTTCTAAATCACTGAAACCATCTGTATTTTTAATTGCCAGATAATTCTTTTGTAATAATCCACCATTATGTTTTTTCATTAAATAAATATATGATTCAGGCAGTTTAAAGCCTAACTCATCTTCTGTTTTTTTAATCATTTCGTCATCTAATGATCCACAATCATATTTTTCTGCTAAGTCCGCTAAATATCCCCCTTCATCTATTTCATTCTCGTCAATTTCAAACCATATTTCATCTAAATTAACATTCTCAAACATCTTGATTTTCCTTTGCTTTTACTACTAATTTTTTATCTCCGACAGATATACCTATTACCAGCTCATCTATCTCAATATTCTCATTTCTTTCTTT
>CACZRU010000188.1 GCA_902783605.1 uncultured Lachnospiraceae bacterium | reverse complement strand
GGAAGGCTGGAGCTGGATTTTATAAAGGATTATCTTGGAACTCTTATGAGTATCAATCAGTTTCTGAATTTCAAATATGGAAAATGTATGGATAAGGAATTTATCAATACACCTCCAAGATGCATGCTCTACCTTGCAAAGTATGATCTTTCTGACGCTTCTAGTAAGGTGAAGACTCCAAGTGGAAGACCTATCTCAAAGGATGTGGTTGAACTATATAAAGAACTTGGAGCGGCATATGTTGCTGTAAATGGGGAAACTGTAACAGAGGTAGCTAACCTTTCGAATTATACTTTGATGCTGGACGGTTTCCTGAAGAATTACGGCCTTTATTTTACAGACGGTGTTGGAAGTGGAAAGAACAGTCCAAAGAGCAGGAATCTTCGAGGAAATAAAAATACAAATAAAAAGCAGAATGCGGATCCTGTTGCTGCAGTTGAAGGGACAGGTGGAAAGGCTGGTGCTATAGGTCAGGATGAGAAAGAGGATACTCTTGAACAGCTGATGGAGGAGCTTAATACATTAGTAGGACTTAAGTCAGTGAAGCAGGACCTTACGAACCTTATAAATCTTGTGAAGATTCGTAAGCTTCGTGAGGAAAGAGGGATGAAACAGCCGGACATTACGCTGCACCTTGTTTTCTCTGGAAATCCTGGAACTGGAAAGACAACAGTTGCAAGACTTCTTGCAAAGATATATAAGACTCTTGGAGTAGTGAGTGAGGGACAGCTGATAGAGGTTGACCGTTCGAATCTGGTTGCTGGATATGTTGGACAGACTGCTACCCAGACTGCTGAAGTGGTTGAAAGTGCTATTGGAGGAATACTCTTTATCGATGAGGCATATACTCTTATTAAGGGTGGAGACGAAAAGGATTTTGGACAGGAGGCTGTTGATACTCTGCTTAAGCTTATGGAGGATAACCGTGATGACCTGATTGTTATTGTGGCTGGATATACAGATAAGATGGAAGAGTTCGTTAATTCAAATCCAGGTCTGAAGTCGAGATTCAATAAGTATATTTTCTTCAATGATTATTCAGGAAGTGAGCTTACAGAAATATTCAACAATATGGCAAAAAAACAGGAATATGATACTGATAAGGAAGCTGCTCAGTTTGTAAAGAAGTATCTCACCGCAAAGGCAAAGGCTCATGAAGAGAATTTTGCTAATGCAAGAGAGGCCAGGAACTACCTGGAGAGATGCATCGAGCGTCAGGCAACCAGAATTGTGACAATCGAAAACATCTCTGATGAACAGCTGAGAACCCTGACAATAGAGGACGTAACGGAATAGCACGAAGTGCGGACTTTCCGAATGAGATATAGATTACCGTAATAAGTATGCATAATAACTATATCATTTAAAAATATCTATCTATATACCCTAGGAATTCTGGGAAGGATTTTCTAATACAATAAATATTATCTATATCTACTTCGCATTTAAGAATCACTGCTAGTAAGATGGCGCACATGACCATTCTGTGATCATTAAATGCAGGCAGGTATATTTTTTTATCTTTTATATCTTCACCTGGAGTAAATCTATAAACGATAAGTTCGTCGTCTGTTTCTACAGTTCTCACGCCGATATTGGAAAGATGAGTTGTGACAGCTTTTACTCTGTCAGATTCCTTGATCCTCAGTCTGTCTATTCCCGAGAATGTAATCTTATCAAAAACAAAAGGAGCAATTACTGCCATGTATGGAGTGATATCAGGAATATCGGTACAGTCACAGTAAATGTTTTTTATTTTATTATTCTTGCTGTCAACGAAGATAAAACTATCAGGCTTACATTTGTAATCTGCCTGTTTACCATTCATTACATAGTCCACAAGTTCAAGGTATTCAAGGATAGCCTTATCCCCCTGCTTTGAGTCAGGGTTTAAGTTATTAACTTTTATGTCGGACCAGCGCTGCATACAAAGGAGAAATGCACCGTTGCTCCAGTCGCCCTCAACCTTGAATGTAGAATTTAGAATGCTTTCAGCTGTGCTTTTTTCTGACTGAGCTTTGCTGTAACCACCAGCTGAAGGGTGGTATATGTTACCCTCATTTGTAGCAGGGCATCCATATTTAGCAAGAACATCCTGAGTCAGCTCAACATAGTGAACAGATTTAAGCTCTCCGGTTACCTCGACACTGCAAGGTTCATCAAATACAGTGAGTGCCATAAGAAGCCCTGAGATATACTGAGAGGAAACTCGTCCGTCGATTTTATAATCACCAGGGGTCATGGTACCTGTCACCATGATGGATCTGGTTTCAGGAATCTTCTCTATTATAATTCCATGAGGTCTCATAGCATCACGAAGTGCCTTGATAGGTCTGTCAAAAAGTCGTCCCTGAGTTCCAATCGTAAAGCCGTCCAGGCCGTATTTGTTTCTGCCTTCGCCAAGTAAAAGTGCAGAAATAACAGGGATGAGAAGGCGGAGTGTTGAACCACTTTCTCCACATGGGAAGAAGGTCAGATTTTTCTTTTCCGAGTCATCCATTTCTTCATTGGAGTTTTCATTGGAGTTTTCATTGGAGTTTTCTTGGGAGTTTTCCTGCGATGCGTTTGAAGCTGTTTCGAGACTTAAATTATCCTCTGGATTGGAAGAAGACAGAGAATAAGATGAATGCTTAAGTATATTATAGAGACACTGCAGCACTGTTTTAGTTTCTCTTATGTCATTGCTGTCTGTATCTAAGATATTTAAATGAGAATAATCTCCACACAAGAATCGTACGATGAGCTCCCTGTGATATAAAGACTTTGATGGTGGAGCGTCTATAGTAAAGTCGAATGTTTTATTTTTGCAATTGATGATCATATTGTGGTACCCGTTGATCTTTCTAGAAATATAATAAATTTTTTTAAGCTGCAGGATTTAAAGATAATCCGAGAGCAGTTTTTTGAAAATCATTCGACATTATAGCATTTTAGGAGAAAATGAGTCAATGCAATAAGGGAAACTTGACGGATAT
>CACZRU010000187.1 GCA_902783605.1 uncultured Lachnospiraceae bacterium | reverse complement strand
GGAGATACGTTAAAAGAAAATATCTTGAAAAGATATTCAACTGTATGAAGTTTTGAAGGTACAATATGTATTTTCAAAAAATAATCCTCGATAGCTCAATGGTAGAGCACTCGGCTGTTAACCGAGGGGTTGTTGGTTCGAGCCCAACTCGGGGAGATATTCTGGCCCGGTGGTCAAGAGGTTAAGACATCGCCCTTTCACGGCGGTAACACGGGTTCAATTCCCGTCCGGGTCACTTTAAAATATATAAAACTCACATTGCGAATGTGACTAAGGACGCTTAGCTCAGCTGGTTAGAGCATCCGGCTCATAACCGGACGGTCCTGGGTTCGAGTCCCCGAGCGTCCACACTATTTACCCTTGATTTTTTCAAGGGTTTTTTATTTTTCATAGAATAATAAATGGGATTGTAGTAGAATAATGTAGTGTGCATTGTAGTAGAGTATATAATACTAATATATGAAATGTGAAAGGAGAAAGGTATGTTTATTAAGGTGATGAATCGAAAGGGAATGATTGGTGAGTATATTATTAATGTAAATTGTATTGTGGCTATTTCTAGAGCTGACAATATACTTTATAAGGTAGAGCTCGCTAATTCAGAAGTTCTTTATATTGATGGTAATGATGCCAGCTTTATATTTAACGGAATAGGTGTTTCATTATAAGAGGGGGATTTATGGCGGAGATAACTAATTACAAATGTTCCAGCTGTGGCGGTTCACTTAAATTCAGCAGTACCAAACAGAAACTAATATGTACTTCCTGTGGAACAGAATTTGAAGTGTCTGAATTTGATAGTACGGCTGCTGCATCTGGAGAGGTTCAGTATCAGGCGAAGAAGGATGAGTGGGATGTTCATGGTGAAGGCCTGGTTGTATATGAATGCAAGAATTGTGGTGGTGAGGTTGTAGGTGATGAGTCTATGGCTTCAACAAAGTGTCCATATTGCGAAAATCCTATAGTGATCTCTAGTAAGTTTGAAGGATCACTTAGACCTGATCTGGTTATACCTTTTAAGCTGAATAAGAAGGCTGCTGAGCAGGAACTTCGTAACCATGTGAATAAGATTAAGCTTGCACCAGGTGCATTTAAGGCTGGAAATCATATAAGTGAAGTAAAGGGTGTATATGTTCCATTTTGGCTTTTTGATGCAAATGTTCATGCCAGTGGAAGGTTTGAAGCAGAGAAGATACATAAGCATTCGGATTCACAGTATGATTATAAGGAAACTGAATTTTATGATGTATACCGCGAGGGAGATATGTCATTTCAAAATGTGCCAGCTGACGCTTCCAAGCAGATGAACGACAGTCTTATGGATTCAATTGAGCCATATGATGTTAGTGCTGCAGTGCCATATAGTTCGGCTTATATGGCAGGATATCTGGCAAATAAATATGATGTTTCAGTTCAAGAGTGTCAGCCAAGAGCAGATAAGAGAATGGAACAGACTGCCAAGGATCTGATCCGAGGACAGGTTAAGGGTTATGATGCTGTTCATGATAAGGGTGGTACATTTAACAAGACCAGCAGCGCTTATAAGTATGCTCTTTATCCGGTGTGGATACTGAATACCATGTGGAACGGAAATAAATATACATTTGCCATGAATGGTCAGACAGGTAAGCTGGTAGGAGATGTTCCTTACAGCAAAGGTAAATTCTATGGAATTCTCTTTGGGGTTCTTGCTGGCTTATGGGCTATTCTTCTTGGAATAGTTGCGGTAGCCAGTGGAATTACATCGGCTGGCGTTATAGGAACAGGAGTTGTTTCTTTGATAGTTGCTTTGTTAGTTGCATTTGGAATGAAGGGCAAGACAAAGACAGTGCATAAAGGAACACAGGCCATGAATTTCGTGGTAAATGGAAGCTTCAGGATTACCAATAGTCGTGATAACTTCCTTAGAAAGACTCAGGAAAAGACTCCAAAGAATAAACAGTAATAAAATAGAATTACTGAACTCCAATAAACATTAGAAATAGAAAATAAAATTTGAATAATAAAAATAATAAAAATAGAAAAAACTAAGAAAAAAATAAATATTAAGTGGTGTAATACATGTCAAATCAACATATTTTTGTAACTGATCTAGATGGAACTCTTCTAACAACTGATAAGAAGGTTTCTCCCAAAACAAAAGAAGCTCTGAATGCTTTTATAGAGGCTGGAAATAAATTTGCAATCTGTACTGGGCGTGATATCAACAGTTCTTTAGCTGTTTATAATAGTCTGGGGCTGGACTTGAAGGGGAGCTTCGTAGTGGCATATAATGGTGGTCAGATTATTGATGTTGATAGGAACGAGACTGTTTTCCGGGAAGGAATTCCAATTAGCAGAGTCAGGGAACTGCTGGACATGGCTAAGGAATATGGACTTCATGTACACACATATAATGATCATTTTATTTTGACAGAAAGTTATAATGAGTGTGTTGAATTCTATCGAAGAGTTATAAAAACACCGCTTATTGTAGCGGAAGATATCATGCCATATGTGGATGTTCCGCCGTGCAAGATCATTTGCATAGAGCTTCATGACCATGAGAAGCAGGATAGGTTCAGGAGAGCTGTGCTGGAGAAGTATTCAGATATGCTGGATTCAATGTATTCAAATGATTATTATCTTGAACTTATTCCAAGAAACTCAGGAAAGGGAAATGCTCTTATCAGACTCCGTGACATGCTTGGGATTGATGAAAAGAATGTGATAGCAGCAGGGGATGGAGAAAATGATATCTCTATGATAAAGGCTGCGGGCGTTGGTGTGGCAATGATAAATGCACCTGAAAATGTTCAGCAGGCGGCAGATATTGTGACCAAGACAGATAATGATCACGATGGACTGGCAGAGATATTGTTAAGGTATTGCTGAGTATCTGAATAATAAATAGTTTATGATATGTAATAAAGAGGATTGAAATCATTATGCATTAATTGATTTCGATCCTCTTTTTTTATCCTCATAATTTCAAGTGAATATTTTCGAGAAAAAATATTATAAATAGGAATTTGCTTTAGGAATTTCAAAATTTACAAAGGAATATTTTTAGTGATTTTACTAATATGAAATATATTAGCAAATTCTTGGAAGCAGTTCTCCACTTGGTCTTGAGAGCATGGTTTTAGCTCCGACAGCGGTATTAACTACAACCTTGCCTTTATTCTCTTCTGTAACTTCACCAATGATGCAGGCTCCTTCTGAGTTAGGGAAAGCCTTGAGTGCATCTATAATTTTGTCTGCTTCACCTGCTGGTGCAAAAACAACAAGACGGCCTTCACAAGCAAGATAAAGTGGTTCAAGTCCCAGCATTCCGCAAACTCCACGAACTCCGTCTGCAACAGGGATGCTTTCCTGATCCAGGGAAATACCTACATTACTTTCGCCAGCGATCTCATATAGTACAGTTCCTACACCACCACGAGTTGCATCTCTGATAACATGAATATCTTTTGTTGCATTTAACATAGCTTCAACATTCTTGTTAAGTGGAGCGCAGTCACTGTTTACATCTGCATCGATTTTAAAATCATTTCGAGCCAGCAGGATAGTACAGCCGTGTCTTCCAATGTCACCGGTCACAATAATCTTATCACCTGGCTTAGCAAATGCTCCTGATGTGTTTGCACCTTCTATGATATGGCCGAAGCCTGTAGTTGTAATAAATATCTTATCAACCTGTCCTTTTCCAGCTACCTTTGTGTCACCAGCTACGAGATAAACACCAGCTTCCTTTGCTGTCTTGGCCATAGCTTCTGCGATTTCATCCAGCTTGGCAACTGGGAAACCTTCTTCTATAACCATAGCACAGGTCAGATACTTTGGTGCAGCTCCCATGCATGCAATATCATTTACAGTTCCGCAGATGGAGAGTTTACCAATGTTACCACCAGCGAATTCAAAAGGTGATACGATAAAGCCGTCAGTGGACATGGCCACCTTGCCAGCAGGGATATCCAGAACGGCAGCATCATCAGCTGTAAGATATGGGTTGTCAAAATGTTTTTTGAAAATACTGTTTATAAGCTCATTTGTCTGGACACCGCCAGAACCATGAGCAAGTGTTATTATACTTTCCATTATTTCTCCTATATATATAAATATTATAATATGTTATTTGAATATGGATTTAGGTATAGGTCCATATTGTACTTATTTTATACTTCGATTCCGATTGTTGAACCGTAATGGTAGTAAGCGGCACATGCGCCTTCATCTGATACCATACATGCGCCCACTGGGTGAAGTGGATTGCAGGCTTTGCCAAACATTGGACAGTCTGTAGGTTTAATGTGTCCCTGAAGAACTTCACCACATCGACATGCTGGATTAGGCCTTCCCTCGATAGGTGGTACGCTATATTTCTTACGGGCATCGTAGTCAGAATATTCATCTTTAAGTTTAAGCCCAGACATCTCGATAATGCCAAGTCCTCGCCACTCTGTATCGCAAGGCTCCATTACTCCTGCCACAAGCTTCTGTGCTGCTGGATTTCCTTCGTCTTTTACCACTCTAGGATAGCAGTTGACGAAGAAGCCTTTTGATGAAGATTTATCTTGATTGTCTTGATTATTGTCTTGAGTGTTTTCCTGCAGTTCTTTAGTCTTTTCGATAATAACTGCAATGGCAGTCATAAGCTCACTGGCAGTAAAGCCGGCTACAACGCCAGAAACACCATTTTCAGCCAGTTCCTTGCAGACTTCATTTCCTGCGATAGCGTTTACATGTCCTGGATAGAGAAATGCGTCAGCACTGCCTTTAAGTTTGGCATATGCATTTGGCATGGTTTTGTTGGCAGTTAGTATTGAAAAGTTACTAAGTCCAAGTTTCTGCGCTTTTTTCACAGCGAGGCAAGCGGAAGGAGTGGTTGTTTCGAACCCCACAGCAAGGAATACAACCTGCATATCTGGGTTCTCTTTAGCCAGTTCCACTGCATCGTCAGGTGAATATACAGGGCGGACATCAGCTCCTTCAGCTCTAGCTCCGGCAAGACTGGATTTGGTACCAGGCACTTTGATAAGGTCGCCAAAGGTACATATTACGCAGTTCTTTTCAAGTGCGAGATAGATCGCTTCGTCAATATAACCAACTGGTGTTACGCATACAGGACATCCTGGACCAGATATTAGGTCGATATTTTCTGGAAGAAGCTGTCTGATTCCCATACGGAAAATCTCATGAGTATGGGTTCCACATACTTCCATGATACGAAGCTTTGGTCCGTCGTAGCTCTGGATTATCTCGCGGGCATTTTTGATCACATCGTTCATTATTTTTACTCCTTGGAATGAGATTTGAGTCCAGCCATGACGCCCTCTGTCTCGGTTTCGTCATCAGCTGTGATCTTTGCAATTGCAACTCCGGCGTGAACCATGACATAATCGCCTGGCTCAAGATCTTCCAGGAGTTCAGCACTCACATCTCTTTTTGCACCGCTTGCGTCAATGACTGCGGTACCGTCTTTTACACTTACAACTTTTGCAGCAAGTCCTACACACATATCTATTTCCTCCATAACTTATTATTAAATATATAATTATGTGTAAAATGAATTTGTCCTTAAATGCACAAATGAGCAAATGGACCTGTCTCTATTTACACATAGGTTACTTCATAAATACTTTGCGGAAGGTGGTAATATTGTGGCCATCTTCCCGGCCGTAGATGGCAAAGCATATCTCATCGAAACACTTGCCATAGCCTTCATCTATAATTATCTGTCTGAAATATTCGGCTACATCTTCGGGTTTATTGCCAAATGCACCACATCCCCAGGCTCCGAGTACTAGTGTTTTGTAGCCATTCTTTGCAGCAGCGGCCAGCATGATTCGGATTCTTCTGATAAAAGTTTCCTTAATCATTTTTCCATTGGCAAGAAGTGCTGCACCGTGGCGGTTTGGTGCTGGGACTGTCACAACTCCCATGACCACTGGTTCAGGCAGTAGATTATACTTTTCATCTCGGAATACAACAACATTTGGTGAGATGAGCATGTAATCTGACTCCACACGACTGGCGTGAGTATTATTGAACATATACATTTCGTCAGCCTTCTTTGAAGCGATAGAAGCGTAGAGTGTACTGCATCTGCAGAGGGCTTCTTCCTGGGCATTGGCTCCCATTCTGAATCCGCCACCTGGGCAATG
>CACZRU010000186.1 GCA_902783605.1 uncultured Lachnospiraceae bacterium | reverse complement strand
TGCTCACCCTTCTTGATTGAAAGAGAAATATTCTTTAGGATTTTTCTTTCTGAGTTTTTATCACTAGTATTAGGCTCTGATACATAAGACTTACTAACATTTTTCAGTTCCAGATTCTCGAACCCAGTAAGTTCCTTGTCCCCCGTCTCTGGAAGCACAGCATCCTCAATCTCAAGAAGTCTCTTCATAGAAGGAGATATCTCAGAGATTGTTCTGGCAAGATTTGAACTGATCATAATAGACATCAATATCTGCTCAGCATATGTTATGGACATCATCACATTTCCGATTGTCGTAGAAGAATCCTGACTTTGATATCCGATCATTATTACAATTACTACGATAGTTATATTCATAATAAACATAACGAGAGGATTCAGTGCACTCATAAGAGAAAGAACCTTGATATTGCTGTCAAAGAGTCCTTTGTTCTTCTTCTCAAAGCTTGCCTCTTCTAAACTTTCAGTTGTCGATGACTTGATAAGCCTCATGCTGTGAAGTACAGTCTGAAGTTTGGAATTAATATCATCCACCTTGATCTGTACCTGCATAAACATAGGAGCAGATTTATGGATGAAGATATAGATAATAACAACCTGAACAACTATGAAAGCTAAAAATATAAGTCCGAAACGAAGGTTAATATAGAAAATCATCAGGAAACCACCTACTGCCAAAAGCAGTGGCTTGTATACAAGATTGATAGTTACCTTTATGACCGATATTACCTTTTCAATATCTCCTGTCAGCCTTGTTATAACAGAACCACTTCCAATAGCCTTAACCTCTGAATAACTCAGCTTGGTAACCTTATCATAGAGCCTGGTCCTCATCTCATTTCCAAATCTGAGGACAGCAATATTAATGAAAATAAAAGAAAGATAGCCACTTATGCCAAGAACAGCTGTCACAATAAGCATCTTGGCACCAATACCATATACCACATCCAGATCACCGGTGATGATTCCTTTGTTAACAATATCACCCATGTATCTTGGCAGGATTATCTCAGCAAGCCCCTGCATAGTGGTAAATATTACAGCAAACACATAAAAGGCAGGACTTTGAAAATATTTTTTTGTAATCCTGATTATATCCTTCATGTTTCCCTTTCTGTAATAAATGTATTTATTGCTATCTTTATTTTGGTTTTCTGTTTTATATAATGAACTGTGAATAGTAACTGTTATATCACAAAATGAAATCAAGCACACTAAAATGAGCTTGATTTCATCTAATAATTCTCTAATTTATGCCATTGTATGAAGTCCCTGGTAGGCACCACTTGAAACTACCATACCATATGCTGTTTCCATCTCTGTAGAGCACTCCAGCATGTTCATTCTTACACCAGAATAGAAGTTATTCATAGTGATAACCTGCTCGCCAATATTTGTTGTCATTGACTCTGGAGTCTCATTGTATGGAGCTGATGTAAGTATCTCCTTCATAGCAGCTGAGAAGTGAGGCATTGAATCCGGAAGTGAAATATACTTCTGTTTCATTACCTTGTCTTCGAATCCACTCTTCAAGATACACAGTCTCTTCTTTGATGTCTTCTCTATAGCACTTGTAACAAACGAGGAAGCAGCCGTTCTCATGACACCTCTTCTGACATCACTGTCAAATGATACAAACATAGCATTCATATCCTGCATACTTGGATGTCTGTCTGCAAAGGCAGCTGCGATAACCTTCTCATTTGGATATACACCAAGTCCAATAAGGAAGTTCTTATATATATGCTCCATCTCAGTGCTGACTGGAACAACTCTGTCACCATTGATATCAGCTTCATGATTAACCATCATATTGATGAGACCAGTTCTGAACTGCTCTATTCTTTCTTCAGTCACATAATCCGAAGGCAGATATTCATGTCTCTTAGCATCATTAAGTGTAAAGTCGATAATACGACGGCCATTGTTTGCAAGATCTTCAACTGCATTAACAAGATCCTGAGAGAACTGTGAAAATGTGTCACTAAGCTGTTCTGCTCTCTGACGAAGCTGTCTGATAATGTCACCAAACACATCCTGGGAATTCAGCTCAGCCATCAGCATATTTCTTTCCTGAGCAAGAGCACTCTTGATACATGCTTCATGATAGCCCTTTTCAGTTTCCCTCTTAGCAGAAGGGAAGGCAAATAGTCTCTTCTTAACTATAGCAAGAATAGACTCTTTCATTCCTTCAAACTCATTAGTTGGAGCATACTGAGTAAGCATTGCTTCAAGAGCCTTCGCTTGTTCAACCATTCCCTCATCCCTATCACAGCCACCTATTCCAGCCGCTCCGATAATCTTCATGGTTACAAACGGGCCATAGGTCTTCATATATTTCTCAATATTAGAATCCAGCATCTGAGACATCCTGATACGGAGTGTCTTAACAATTACAGGAATGTCAGTCTTAACTGAATCAACAGCAGCAGGTAGTGTAGAAGCAAGACGATCAGTCCTCTTCTTTATATCCTTATAGGCTGGCGCAGGGAACTGGCCTGTCTTAATCAGCCCATTTACTGAAAGCAGAATTTCATCTCCAGGCTTTCCCTGAAGGAATGTATTCATCTCACCAAATGTATTCTGAATATCAGCCTGCAGGCTTTCATCCTTGCTAGGCATTGTATTCATACGACTATATGCTTCGCGGAAGATAGAATGCTCCACGACATTTTCAATTTCTTTGATTGGAATCTTATAATCAGCTTCATTAACAACCTTGAAATAACCAAGCTTGCTCTTCTCAAAGAATGAATCTCTGAGAAGCTTACGGCGACCATTTTCATCAGGATCATCAATATACTTATTATGTGCCAGCTTATAGAGGAAGTATGCAACATCACTAAATACTACCCCCTCAGGCACATATCCCTGCATGTCCTTCTTTCCAGATACGAGCATGCAGCTATCGAAAATATTATCACACATAGAAAGTCTGTGCGTTGTACTTTCAAATACATAATTTTTGCCTTCATAGGCCGCCTGAATATATTCAGAAACTTCCAGCATTGTTGCCTGTCCATTTGCAAGAAGAAGTGTTCTAAGCTCATCATCCTGATAGATAGAAAGATTTGCGAAAAGAGCATCCGGCATGATAAGACATCCACCGACACGCACATTTTCCCATTTTCTTGATCTGCAGTAACCCCTGATGTTATAGGTAACATCTGCAAGGATACCGCTTCCGGTACCACCACAGGTACTGCTGACAACGATGATATCTAGTCTCTTTGTGACTGAATCACTGTACATATCCTCAAGCTTTTCAAATAAAAGAATCCTCATATCCTCATAAGCGTTTGAGAACATAAGTCTACCTATCTGCCTATTTCCACCGGCACCTTCAGTACCGATTCTTATTTTAGGGAAATCAGGACTCATCCACTTTGCAAGTGTCTGCTGAACTGGCTGGTTATTGTAGCCCTTCTCCATGATATCTTCAAGATTAGGACGATAGATACTCAGTACCTCAAGGGCATTAAGTCCATCGCCATCACGACTAGCTTTAATAGTTTCTTCCATCTCTGGAATATTTGAATCTATAAGTAGATAATGAATATTATCTTCGGAAGTTATTTCACTTCTAAGCATTGCCTTCAGCTGTGTCAGAACCTTTCCACCAACACCACCGAGACCAATAACAAGCAAGTCGCCGTTAATATGCTCTCCTACTTCATCTGTTCCAAAAATCCTTACATCTTTTAGCCTGCTGAATTCTTCCTTTTGTGTTTCCAGAAAAATCATATCTGATCTCCTTATACCCCTGTACATAGATATTGACATTATACTACAACACGCACAAAAAAGACACACCTTTTTTGTAAAATGTGAATACATAAAAGGAGCCGGTTGAACTAAGCCTAAATACCTAGTCCAAACAGCTCCCTTGACTTTTTATTTATAATATTGCGAAGAAAATGCTATTTCTTCGAGGCTTATTTCTTAAGCCTTGTTTGCTGAACCAAATACAGCAACACGGTCCTTAACTTCATCTCTGATTGCCTGTGCACCAGGAGCAAGAAGCTTACGAGGATCATATCCCTTACCCTGTTGATCCTTACCTTCTTCAATGTACTTACGAGTTGCAGCAGCAAATACTAACTGGCACTCTGTATTAACATTAACCTTAGCAACTCCCATAGAGATTGCCTTCTTGATCTGCTCATCAGGAATTCCTGAACCACCGTGAAGAACAAGTGGTGTATTTCCGATTTCAGCCTTAACAGCCTCGAGT
>CACZRU010000185.1 GCA_902783605.1 uncultured Lachnospiraceae bacterium | reverse complement strand
TCCCTTTTCCTTCATATCTACGAATTGAAATTTAATTCCTCGCTCTTTGAAGAATCTCTCAGCCTTGCGTGTGTCAGCACTTTTCTTTGTTCCAAATATTTGTATGTTCATGTTATGTAAACCTCGTTGTAATTTTTCTTGTTTTCGTAATCTACTTATTCTTTATCTCAATCCTGTCCAGTATCCC
This sequence comes from uncultured Lachnospiraceae bacterium, assembly GCA_902783605.1. Classification (GTDB taxonomy): domain Bacteria; phylum Bacillota; class Clostridia; order Lachnospirales; family Lachnospiraceae; genus Eubacterium_Q. Next base: position 4,640 of record CACZRU010000185.1, on the reverse strand, counting down.
CTGAACTCCTACATTTTGATGTGTCAGATACATCCTGTTCACATCCTCGATAAATGTCATATCAGCAGAAGTTTTCTTGTAAATCTTCTCCATGGAGTAACCCTTATCAATGTATTTCATTATCTTGGATACCAGTGCATAAAGTTCCTTGTTGTCTTGAGCATTCTGGTTGCTTGTCCCCTCTTCTTCCAGAACTGCTGTCTTGGCATGTCCATAATAAACCTTCTTCGGACCTAGCGCCAATAGCTTATTCCAGCTTCTGCCAATCTCTGTCCCCTGATGCATTTCCAACTCATACAATGGATTCAGGTCGCCTACAAAGAGAAATCCCTCATCTAACCAGAGAGATATGCTATCGTCACTGTGTCCAGGTGTATGGATTATCTCGCCATTTATTCCAATAGTCCCGAGTAGTGACCTACTTTCAGTTATGGATATAACCTTAATCTTCTCATCATCTATTGGCTGAAAAGTGGAATTCTTTTCCTTTGAAAATATGGAGTCAGAAAAATGAATAAAATCCTTCTGAACATCCACCACCAAAATAGTTGCTCCCTGATCAGCGATTTCCTGAGCTATCCCCATATGGTCTGGATGAAAATGAGATATCAGGATGTAATCTATATCCTGAACCTTTTTTCCCTTCTCTCCCATTACCCTGCAAAACATTGGAAATGTACCTGACCATCCTGTATCAAAGAGAAGGGTTCCTTTGGTGCCTTCTATTAGATATGTATTTGTGTTTGAATATTTTAATTCTGTAATCATATTCTCGCCTGTTAAAATCTACAGATACTCCATGAATATCATAGGGTGAGCCGTGCTAAATGGTGTCGTCTGCATGTACATTCCTAATGTTACATCATTGTCATCGATGCAAACTACTGACCTAGGATCAATGTCCGGGAAGAACTTGTCAACGATACCCTTCACGATTTCCGGCTTATTTTCTGCCTCCAATGTGTAATAGCAATGGGACTGAGGAATTCCATAAAGTCTCTCAACCATTTCAGACTTCCAAGCCTCATGGCCATGTGGTTCTCTTGAAATGCAAAAAATCCTATCCATATCATGACTCTGAATGAAGTCATACAGCGGTTTCAGCCTTTTGCAATCCGCATATATATTCACATTTCTAAACTCAGGCGTATAATCCAGTTCATGATGCGCCTGGTATTCTCCATAATTAAAGCTGGTTAGTGTACCATCCACATCAAAGAAGATCACTGTATCATCCTTGTGCAGAAGCTCCCACATCTTACTTAACATCTGTCCTCCTGTAAAAACGCGTCATATTTATATACTTACTGGTCCAAACAGGATCATCGTAACTACTATATTCATCCATCTGACAGCCGTGGCAAAGGTCATCTGCCATTTCTAAAATGACATCGTGAAGCTCCAGATTTTCTTTCCATTTTGACTCAATTGCTTCATATCCTAGAAGTGCACCGAGAATATTTCCTGTTACGGCTCCTGTGGAATCACTGTCTCCATTATGATTAACAGCTGCAATAATCCCCGCCGAAAAATCATTTTGATATTTCAGAGAACAGTAAATAGCAATAGCAAGTGTCTCCTCAGCAACCCAGCCTTCGCCCAGGGCATGGATGTTATCTAGGTCGTCCAACTGATTCGTGGAAAGCTGAATGGCATGATTAATGCTATCCTCCAACTCCTCCACATGTTTGTCATTTTCAAATATCCTGCAGACCGTATCTCTAGCGTCTTCGATAATCTCAAGAAGAGTCATTTTCTCGCCCGTATCTAGATTTATATTCCGATAAATAATTCTGGAAATGATATGTACCAGAACGGCTGCTGGCATAAATCCAAGGGAATGGCCGTGAGTAATAGCAGCCAGAACTGCACCTTCACGATCAATCCATTCCTGAGACTGAAATTCAAAATTTTTCAGCCCCAAAGGCGCAACACGCATAACACCGCCACATCCTTTGCTATTATTCACTCTATTTTCAAGACACTTTTCAGGATCCACATCAATTTTCTTCTGTGCAGACAAAGCCGAAATGCATGTATTACCAGGCGCTCTTCTAGAGTATAATTCCGGAACATCATTTAGCCAGGAATAAACATTTTGCTTCAGTTCTGTTTTTTTTGACTGAAATGTTTCAAATGACAACTCTTGAGTACGAAGCCAATCCTGATATGACTTCTGAACATAAATACTTGGTGCACCTGCTATTCCTCTAAGAGCAGCCCTTGTTTCACCCACAAGGATTCCATTTGCCGTAAAAAGAGTCATCTGAGTATCATCCGAAATCTGGGCCTTTTTGCTCCGCGTATCAATCTCATACATGGTGATGCCAGTTTTACCGTATTGCCGAAATATATCGACTTCTCGGCTAAACTCTATAGCGTACCCCAGTGCATCGCCCGTCGCTCCACCAATGAGACTTCCTCTTATCTGGTCAAGTTTATCCATATTATCCCTCATTTTAATACCAATATCGACACTTAACACCTATGTTTCTACTTAACACCAACAACGCCACAATATACTATTTGTATCCGCACTCCGTTTTCTCAGGTCCGTCAACTCCTGACTCGTAATGTGCCCTGAACTCCATATTGATATCCCTGATTTCTTTCTTTCCATCAATGTAATCCTGGTACATTTCAGCCAGTCCTGACATGCATCCATCGCAGGAACCATTAATATTTCCCAGGGACTCAGCCACTATCTTCTCTCGTTCTTCTCTAGTTGTGTCTTTTATTAATATGCTCATGCTCGCCTCTCTGCTTAGTAAATTTTTGAAAAAATAATTTTTCTAAATAATTTTTAATAGATTAACTCACTATCTATTTTACATCTTTGTCTTTATATATGATTCGCCGTTAGACCTTCTAGATAGATAAGGAATCAGTACGTGTATGAATACTAGGATTATTGCTATAAAAGAAACAGCAAAGATTGTCAAGCCAATAATCAGTTTCGTGCTGGACTTCTTCTGTTGTGGAGAATTAGCATATGGAGACTGGTTGTAACCTGATGGAACATTTCCATATGGACTGGAGTTGTTTGGGATTTGATTATTCATACTACTAACCCTTTTCTTACTTTTATCCCTCAACCTGCTCAAATAGATAAGGTTTCCTCTTATTGTAACGAATCCTCATGGTGGTACCCTCCAGTGCCTTTACATCTGGATCCGGAACAGGATAAAATGAATACCATGAGTGACACTCCTTTTCTCCAGCTATATAGACAATCTCATACTGATTGTAATTCTTCTGCTTAGTACCATATTTGGTGAATGTCACCGCCTGCTCGAATTTGCCGGTAAATACCGCCGTAGTCTCCACCCAATTTTCGCTACCTTGATGATGTGTTAAATTTACAAAAAAATCCATTAGGTTCATTTTCACTTCTCTATAATCATAATATCAACTATGAAAATTGTATATCTGTATATATATAGTGTCAATGAGTATAATCCACTCTTTTAATTTATTCCCAGCTTCCAACATGTGAAAATATTCTTTTTCTAACTGATTGAGTTTTTCACTGAATACAAAACCATTTAACGCACATCAAAAAAATGTACCACCAAGACTAAACTTGGTGGCACACTTTACTTTTTTCTAGCCTTAATAGCATTAACATGAAAAATAATTAATTGAATAATAGTCGCGATAAATGAAGGAAGCGAAACAAAGAACCAAATCATCTGAGCCCCCATTCCCCTCAATATAAAATTATGATCATTTATATAACTCACTAATCCGATCAACAGAGATATTATCGTTACCACAAAACATACAAGCGGAACAACCAAAAATGAATCTTTTTCTCTAATACAATCGACAAAATAGTTAATCAAATAAGCAATACATGTTACTAATACAGGTGTGATGATCAAGTACAAGAAAATAAATCTAAATGATATTACTTCTTCAAGAATCATAAAGAACATAATAGCTGATACAAGTATTAAAAAAACCGAGACAGCAATCATAACCTTGGTTTTTGTTTGTCTATTCATATAGCCCCCTTTCAATAATGAAAAATACCAGAATGTCATAAAAAACATCTAAAAATATCTGAACACCAATAATATAAACAAAAAAAATAATTCTTTGGATTTCTTCCTATGATCAGGTACTGATTATTGTCATCAAGTGCTTTGTTATCGTAAATAAATCTGAAAGTTATTCTCTCTTATAGTTCGCACACCATAATAAACTCTTCGTCATTCTCTCCTACAGTCTTGAATCCAACCTTCTCATACATCCGAACTGCAGCAATTCTATTTCATTATCTCTAATCTCTCGTAATTCCATAAACCGTTATCCTGAAAGATTTTTTCTACCTGCCCAAATTTTTAGAGCAGGACTACTTTCCAAATATAACATATTATTGATACTCTGAACAGAATAAAAGCGCCCATGATTTTTTATTAATCATAGACGCATTTCTCTATATATTATTCATTCTTATCTGAACTATTATCATTTGCCTTAATCATTTTTCTATAGCTGATTAATGAACTTACCAGATAATATACTGCAAGGAATATATCAATTACGAGTAAGATTAAATATTCCCTTAGGTGTCTTGCACTTTTCTTCAAAAGTCATCTTCTTTTCATTATTTACTGTCATTGTATTTGTCATTG
>CACZRU010000184.1 GCA_902783605.1 uncultured Lachnospiraceae bacterium | reverse complement strand
GATTTATATGTCGATTTATATGTCGATTTATATGTCATCCTGAGGAGCGTAGCGACGAAGAATCTTTATCATAGAAATTAGTGAAGAAGAGGTAGTTATGAGAAAAGAAAACAACAACAAGAGAAAATCGGTAATCCTTGTCGTGATTCTGATAGTAGTATTTCTGCTGCTTATTGTTTCAGCAGCTATTTTTGTTCTGAAGAAACGAAATGCAGACACTGCTGAGGATAAGGATGCTTCTACAAGTCAGAAGATTGAAACCACTGCAGATCTGAAGACGGATAAAAAGAAGAAGGATGCCAGCAGTATAAAAGGTGTGGAAATCGAGAAGGATGGCACGCTTTCTGCTGTTGCTGATGAGAATACCGTAATGATCTACATGGTAGCATCTAACCTGGAGAGCGAGATGGGAGCTGCTTCCATGGATATTGCTGAGATGATCCAGAGTGGCGTTGATGTAAATAAAACAAATGTCGTTATCTTCACTGGTGGTGCATCTCAGTGGAAGTCTGATGTCCCAAGTGACAAGAACTATGTCCTGCGTCTTGACGGAAAGGGCGGGCTCTATATTGACGGTTCAACATCAGATCTTGAGAACATGGGCGAGGCTGAGACACTTCTTGGCTTCCTGGATTTCTGTTCCGAGAATTATAAGACTGACCACAACATGCTGATATTCTGGGATCACGGAGCTGGTCCTGTTTATGGATATGGCGTGGATGAAGTTTATAAAAATGATACAATGACCTATTCAGAAATGAGTGCTGCAATGTCAGCATCCTCATTTTCAGGTAAAAATAAGCTGGATCTTGTAGGCTTTGATGCCTGTCTTATGGCATCACTTGAGTATGCAAATCTTTTCAGTGATTATGCTGATTATATGGTGGCTTCACAGGAAATCGAACCTGGACTTGGCTGGGATTATTCCTTCCTCAGCGAGTTTAATTCTTCAAGTAAGCCAAAAAAGATCGCTGAGAGCGTAATCGACAATTTTTCTTCTTTCTATGACGGTCATGCAAGCATGATGAGTAATCCTATGTATACACTATCCTGCATGGACCTTTCAAAAACAAAGGATGTAACTAGTGCTGCCAATGATCTCTTTGGCGATATGTACAAGGGACTTGGAAATGGCGATTACAGCGAGATAGTACAGGCGAGAGATAAGACACTCAACTGTGGTGCTACTGCATATGGTTCAAAGGGCGATGCTATTGATCAGATAGATTTGGGCTCAATCGCAGATGAGTTTAATGGACTCTATTCAGGTTCTTCAAGCGACCTGGATAAGGCTCTGGATGACTTTATTGTTAAGCAGGCTTCAAATGTAGATGGAACTAGTGGTATCTCAATCTACTTCCCATACAGTAACCAGCTGTTCTATCAGTACTACGGCGACGACATGATCGAAGAAATCTCTGTGTGTGAGAATTACACAACCTTTGTTGACGCATTTGCCACTGCCTGGGAAAGTGACGGCGAGAATATCTCTGACTTCTATACAGAACTTGAGGAGACAACAGAAGCCACAACTGAAGAACCGGCTACCGAAGAACCGGCTACCGAAGAACCAACAGAGGAGACAACAGAAGCCACAACCGAAGAAACAACTGAGGCAACCACAGAAGAGACCACCGAGGCTACAACTGAGGCAACCACAGAGGCTGCTACCGAAGCTGCAACTGAAGAATCAACAGAAGAAACTACTGAGCAGACAACAGAAGAACCTTCTGGAGAAGCTGGTAATACAACAGAGGTTATCTCTTCAAATGATACAATAAATATTAAGCTGACCGACAAGCAGAAGGAAAATATGGCTAGTGCCTCATTTACTATTTTTGCAAGGAATGAGGGCTCTGATTATGACGATGCATATGTTCCTATCCTTTCAAATGTGAATATTGAGCCTGATAAGAATGGCAATCTATCGGTTCCAAAGGATCCTGATGTGATCGTTGCAAAAACCTATGATGGTGACGAGATTGTATGGCCATTTAAGCAGGTCGATGTAAGGCTTGGTGATACTGAGGTTTATCAGTCAACAGGTCTGTTCCTTATAAGCTCAATGATTGATTTCCCTGAATCTTCTAATCTGGGAGTTGTATGTAATGTGGCTATTAAGGACGGTGAACTGTCGATTCTCAGCTTTGATTCCGCTGACAATGAGATAAATGGTAAAAATAATATTGATGTCGAGGGCTGGGAGACTATCTCCTACTATGCACCAACATACTTGCCTGTAACAAATGAAGATGGCAAGGCTCTTCCTTATACTGAGTGGGACAGAGACGGTGTCTTCTACATGACCTATGCCTCACTTGGAAATGGATTTACATTTGAGACAAAGAAGCTGTCTGAGCTGGGTGATAGATTTGTCTGCCAGGTACTTATCAAGGATGTTAAAGGGAATGTTCACGCAACTGATCTGGCGGACTTCACAAGAATGTCTAGAACTATTACAACAGTTGATACACCTGAGGGAACTCTTCACTGTACGGTTTATGAAGACCATGCAGAGATTGATTCCTACGAGGGTACTGATAAAGAGCTTGTGCTTCCTGCAACTGTTCTGGATAAGCCTGTTACGGTTATTGGAGAAGAGGCATTTGCAAGAACTTCAATTGAGAGTGTAGGAATATCTGAAGGAGTTCATACAATCGGAGGAGAGGCGTTCTTCAGCTGTGAGAATCTGACTGGCGTAGTACTTCCTTCAACTCTTGAATGTATTGGAATTAAGGCTTTCGGCTATGATGAAAAGCTCGAAGGTATTACACTTCCAGAAGGACTGAAGTACATCGATTCATTTGCATTCTATAGGTGTGATACCCTGAATGAGGTTACTCTTCCTGCAGGTATCGAGTACTACGGACCTAAGGGACTGCCTGCAAATGCAGTTGTCTCATTTGAAGGAAATGATACTTATATATATGAAAATGATGCTCTTTTCACAAAGGATAAGAAGAAGCTGGTTCAGTGCTTCACTAAGGAGGAGAGCTATGAGATTCCTTCTGGAACTGAGGTGATCGGAACTCAGGCGTTTAGAGATATGGATGTGAAGAACATTACGATTCCAGAAGGCGTAAGAATGATTGATGATTCGGCATTCTTTGGTGCTGAAAAGCTTTCTGCTGACAGCTTAAAGCTTCCAGATTCACTTGAGGAGATTGGAGATCTGGCTTTTGGTAAATTTGTTTTAAATAACAGAACGAGTGTTGATAAGGTTTCCATAGGACCAAATCTTAAGAAGATTGGAAAGAACGCATTTACAGGTTTTGAGATAAAGAGCTTTGAAGTGTCGAAGGATAATGAAACATTTAGTACACTTGAGGGCTTCCTTACAAACAAGACAAGGGATGGACTTGTTCTTGCACCATATGTTTCAGGCAAGGAGCTCAAGGTTCCGGATGGTATCGTCAGTGTGTATACGGACGACTTCCTCAGCCTTAACAGACAAAGCGTAAAGACACTTACTCTGTCTGATTCCGTGAAGTCACTGAATGGAAATTCCATGTACTTCATCGAGACACTAAATATCGGTAAGAAGCTGAAGAGTATTATGGACATAAATATGTTGAACTCCATCGAGAAGATTACTGTTAATAGTAAAAATGACTACTTTAAAATGGAGGATGGCGTGCTTTATACAGCGAACATGAAGGAACTCCTTATCTATCCAAATGGAAAGGAAGACAAGAAGTTTGATATTCCTGAGGGCGTAACAACTGTGTCCTATGATACATTTGCCGAAAATGAGCATCTTAGAGAGGTTTCAATTCCGAAGTCGATGACGAATATTGGCGTAAGCTATGCTGCATCAGGTGGAAACGCATTTAGCAATGCTTATGGTCTGAAGAAGATTACTGTAAATAAGAAGAATAAGTTCTTTGCTTCCCAGGATGGCATTCTGTACTCAAGAGATGGATCTACTCTTTGGGCAGTTCCTGCAGATATGGATGGTGATATAAAGATTGCTAAGGAAGTTAAGATTATTGAGAGTGCTGCTATGTATCATCTCAACGAAGCTGATTCTGTAGTGCTTCCTAACGGACTTACAACAATTAAGGCAAGTAACTTTATGGTAGGATCTCCAGAAGTTCATATTCCGGAAAGTGTAACATATATTTCATCGAGAACATTTGGCGATGCAAAGAATTTCACAATCTACGGAAAGAAGGGCTCTGAAGCTGAAAGAATAGCGAATGCCAAGGGTGTTACATTTAAGGAAGAGTAGATTTATAGTCATCCTGAGCAATTTTAAAGTCATCTTGAGCGAAGCGAAGGATCTTACGTTATGAAGGATTTCACAGTAAGTTCGGTTGACCAAAGTGGTATATTGGTGTTATAGTCATTGTTTGCAAGGTATAGTAGTTTTAT
>CACZRU010000183.1 GCA_902783605.1 uncultured Lachnospiraceae bacterium | reverse complement strand
CAGGCAGAAATCATTTCTTTGCAGATCTATTGATGATCGGCCTTAATGTTCTGGATTTTACCGGCAGAAGAGGGCTGAAGCTGGATATCGGCAGGACCAGAAGGCTTCGAAAGGTTATGGCAGATAATCATGGATCAGTAGAAAATGGCAAGTTTTTCTATCTGGTACTGAGAGCTCGCCAGATTACATTGATCTTCTGTGTAGTGCCAGTAATTCTGATAACTATAGCTGTGACAGGTGGATGGCTTCATTCATACTCAGCGCTGCTTGTATTTCTCGAGATAGTTATGACTGGGATGGCGCTTTACAGACTGGAATGGAAAGAGACAGGAGCTCATGAGGACAGAAAAGAAGAACTGATGGTCCATTTCCCTTCAGTGGTATCAAAGCTGACTCTTCTGGTGTCTGCAGGACTTCCCCTTAGAGAGGCTTGGAAGAAGGTTGCTTACAGTGGAGAAGGGATACTGTACGAAGAGATGAAGAAGGTAACAACTAATATGGAAAATGGAATGCTTGAAATAGAGGCTTACAGAACCTTCGGCGAAAGATGTGAAGAGAAGGAGATAAAGAAGTTCACATCCATGATGATACAGAACCTGCAGAAGGGCAGCGATGACCTGACAAAATACCTGCGTGAAATTTCTTCAGAGCTGTGGCAGGTAAGAAAGCAGAAGGCAGTGGTAAAGGGCCAGCGAGCAAGTACAAAAATGATGCTGGTAAATGGTCTGATCTTTGCAGCGATAATGCTTATGGTAATCGTGCCAGTATTTATGAAGGTAAAAATCTAGACGGGATAACGCATTGTCATCCTGTTTGATGAACGAAGTGAAGGATTTCTGAAACTGAAAAATGTGCAAAAAATTTTATGTAACTATGCCGTATAGTATTTATAGATGATAACACATAGGCCTGTGTTAGTAACCCGTTAACCATCCTGAGCGGAGTGACATGAAGGTAATTGACATCTTGTTTGCTGTTTGCTGTTTGCTGGGCAGAGCGAAGGATCTTAGGAAAGGATCTTAAGAAAGAACCTTAAGAAGAACTTAAAAATAAAAAAAAGAATATATTTTGTCAAGAAGAAAGAAAGGAAATGAATATGAAGAACATTATGAATAATCTTAAAAACAAGGTAAATGAAACTATGGACGCACTTGTAGTCAGAGGAAGGTTTGCAGTCCAGGAAGCAGTCAGTGAAGAGAGAGGAGCTACGGACTTTGTGGCGATTGCAGTCATCATAGTTGTTCTGCTTGTAGTAGTAGTCGCTTTCAAGACACAGCTCATCAACATCGTCAACACACTTGGAGACAAGGTGACTGACTGGATCAATAGTAACTAGGGAATCTTAGGAAGGCAGGTGATTGCATGAAAAACAGGAAAATCAACAACAGGGGGGAGGTGATGGTGGAGGCAACCTTTTATTTTCCGATGGTACTTATGGTTGTCTTTTTTATCCTGATGCTCAGCATTATCCAGCTAAACCAGTACATTATGAATTATGAGGCATCGAGAGTTGCGGACATGGCAGCTATGGAGATTCAGTATGATGACTTTGACGGACTTTCAGACAGCACATCTCCTTCAATGGCTGCCGGACTTGCTGAGCTTCCATCGGAGGGCTTTTATACTCAGTACTATGTATCCAGACAGAACAGTCAGTCGTATCTTGGAGAGAACTATTCGGTGGGTAGCTATGCATCTCTTATGAACGAGACATCAGAAAGATACAATATTCTAGGTAGTTTTATGAATACCAGCTCTTCAGTCAGTGTTGATCCGGGATTTACAGATTATGTAACAGTGAGAGTTGATTATGAACTTAAGTGTCCACAGTTTATAAAGTATATAACTGGTCAGGAATTTAAGATAACAGGGGCTTCAAGCAGTTCCAAGGTGGCAATAAGACCAACGAGCAAGATGAGACGATTTGATGCCATGGATGCGCAGTGTTACAACTGGTATGGTGGAAACAACTATCTTCCATCAATAAGATACTCAAATAGTGAATTTGATTCCATGGCAGCAGGGGGCGCCAGAACAAAATGATCCGATATAAGTTAAAGAAAGGTGACAGGAATATGTTGAAGAAAGTATGGAACAACTTAATAAATGCATTTGCAGGACTTAGATCTGAGACCAGCTCTAAGGCCAGGGAATGTGGTTCTATCACAATATTCCTGGCATGTATCATGCTTCCAATGGTTATCGGAGAAGCAGCTATTATTGATATGTGTTCACTCCTTTCTGTTAAGCAGATCACAAATAATGCAGGAAGGCTGACATCTAACGCTGTACTTACAAGCTATAACACTAAGCTTCGTAAGATGTACGGTCTTGTTGCGTTTGACAGTTCTTCAAATATTGAAGGTGATGCACAGACTATTTTTAAAGAAAATATGAATACAGAATTTGGTGGCTGGTGGTCCAGAAAACAAGTTACAACACATGGTACATTTTACAGCAACTGTAATCCGACAAAGTCGCGAAGTGCTTCTGTTCAGGTGGACTATGTGACCTCTTCTTCACTTGGGAATGGTGATGTATTTAAGGGGCAGATTTGTGATGCCATGAGATATAACTACAAAGCCACACAGAAGTTTGACGCTTCAGATATTGATTCCTGCAAGTATTACGAGGATTCTATAAATGCGCTTGCAGCCAGATTTGATTATGATAAGGAGCTCTATAACTATGCAAAGGGGTATGAAAATCTAGGAAATATGATAAATACGGTTGCTAATGCAATTAATGACCCAACTTCTCCGATTGCAGCGTCAAACAGCAGTTCCTATGACACCTGTTATTGCTGTGCGGAGTATATAAGAGATAAATGTAATGAGGTATTAAATGATAGCTCTTTATCCTCTGCAGCTTCAGTGCTTGAGTCAAAGAAGCAGACCTTTAATGATGCAGTAAATAGGGCAAATGTCAATCCAGTGCTTAGAAACACACTTAATGATAAAGTGACAGAAACTCCGGATGTCGACACTATAAATGGAGTTGTTGAGCAAATTCGTGATGATATGAATTTGTATCTGGATGGAACAATCATGGATTTAGATGCGACAAGAATTGCTTGCGGAACCTTAATTTATAACTGCTTTGATGAAAATGGCGTTATTCTGGATGAATATAAGGAGGAATACTATACCGAAAGTTTTCGGAAATATGTATATAGTCTCAATAGTGGAAAAGGAGTACCTGGACAGACTATGGATATTCCGCTTGAAGACAGAATTAAATTACAGGATGTAATAAATGATTTTGAACAAGATGAATTCGATCTTGAGGGCAAGATAATAAGAGAAATGTATAATAACCGGGCGACCTGCAATTACCTTACCATGGGACCTGGAAATGCTGCTTCTGACATTGACGCAGATAACGGCTCCTATAGTGCGGTTATGCCAAATGACATGGACTTCCCAGACAGCAAGGATCAGGTGACAAACTTTACGGAGGTTCTTGATAAGCAGGTCGAACAGCTGAGGAAGGCTGCATCATTTTACCATAATATTTCTGCATGCCAGAACGTGCTGACAAGTGGAGGAGTGGATCTTCTGATCAGTGAATATGCAACGGAGTATTTTTCTTCCTACAGAAGGACAGATGACATGAATCTTTCGGGCTGGTATATGAGTGACAGAGCAGCTGGCTCAACGGTTCGTTATACGGATATGGATTATATCGCATTTGGACTTTCATCCGCTAGAGATGATAATGAACAGTCCAGAGATATGATCTTCTACACCCAGTATATAGGTTATATGATTGAGTATTTTGCAAATCCTGATAACTATAACACGGGCAAAACATATCCAGGGACTACCATGACCGTTAATAAGTATATCGAGCCATTCTGGAGAGACAACTGGATTACATACTTTGCCCAGGAATCTGCTTATGATGACTTGCTGACCATATATGACTGGGAGTCGGTGGACGGAAATGATTATACTCCGAATGATTTTACCTACATTCATTATATGAAACTCTTCATGCTTATTTCTACGGTGGAAAATGAGTCAGCAGTCCTTGAGAGGATGGAGTATGTAATAGAGACAAATGTCAGAGCAGAGACGGGTAATAGCAGCTTTGATCTGGATACCACGTACACAGCAGCGACAATTTCGGCGGATGTGAATGTGGACGGAGTATTTAACCACAATGGAAGCTACAAGTACCAGACATTTGCAATGTATTAGATGAAATAAAATATGAAAAAACATTGTGACATATGAAGAAATGTGCAAAAAAATTTACAGAACAGGAGGTATGATATTTATAGAAAAGTGATTAGCTATCTTGTCATCTGAGTAAGGGAGAAAAGATTCTTCGCTTTGCTCAGAATGACAAGAGCTGAATATAAAGAATAAAAAATCTGAAAATAAGGAGGGAAGATATGCTGAAGAAAAGGAGTGAGAGAGAAGCAGGAGTAATAACTGTGGAGGCATGTACTTCCCTCGTTATTTTTATTCTGGTGTTCTATATAGTTTTAGAAATGATGAAGGTTTTTGCCATAGAATCAGGATGCCAGGAGCTTATGACTAATATGGTTTTGGATGCATCGGTGAGCAGGTCATATGTGAATAAATATGAATATGACTACGATGGAATGGATAACCTGAAGGAAGATGATTTCCAGGGGGAGAGATATGAAAGTGTCACTGGGTATGGATATTATATTCTTTCATCCTCGAATCTGGAAAATTATCTGGATGAATCTTCCTATCTATATAAGCTGATAGAGCGAGGAGATGTGGAGTGCACAAGCTTCTATGTGGAAAGATATGGGGAGTATGTGGTGGCTTGTGGAATCTATGAATATACGATGATGGATGTGCCATTTCTGGAGAACAATCCACTAAGAATCAGAATGTATCCCAAGGTTTATACGAAGACGTGGAAAGCCAGCTGGGAAGAGTAGATGTAAATCAAAAGGGATAATAAAAATGTGCAAAAAATATCCTGATATATGGCTGTATATTTGATTATGAAAAAACCGTTAGAAATATAAATCCGAATAAATCCGAAGGAGGAACAAGATAGATATGAATGAAATGAATGTAGCAAAAATATTAATAACATCAATACTGGCAGCTGTAATCAGTGGCGGGATTTCCTTCCTTACAAATAAATATTATAGAAATCGCTTTGGAGAGAAACTATTTGAAGATAGGAAAAAAATGATCATCGCAGTAATGACTGCGTTAATGTCAGCAGGGGCATCAGTCGTTTTCTCCATGTACGGCTATGGGATAATTCACTCACTCTGCTACAACGTTCTTATCAGTGGTCTGGTGATGATTGGAGTGATAGACAGAAAGCAGATGGTAATACCAAATGCAATACTTCTTGCGCTTCTAGGAATCCGCGTAGTTGGAATTGCTGGTGAAATCATTGTAGATGGAGCCAGATGGAATGAGGTTCTTATTTCTGCAGTATTCGGAGTTGTTCTTGGAACGGTAATCTTTATCCTTATCCGTCTATTTAACAGAAGCAGTATAGGAATGGGAGATATTAAGCTTTTTGCCATTATCGGTTTATATATTGGATCGGGCTCCGTACTTCAGGCACTTTTTATCACCTCCGTATTCAGCCTGATTTACGGAGTAATCCAGATTGCTCGTCATACGATAACTAAGAAGGACACTATGAGCTTTGGACCATTTATAGCAGCAGGAACTATCCTGGTCATGATACTGGGAATTTAAGATGTGTTGATAGAAGGCGCAGTAATATGACGATGTCATTCTGAGGAGCAGAGCGACGAAGAATCTTATTGCAAGAGGAAAAGAAGGGGATAAATTATGAGAAAAATACTAATAACAATAATTATAATCGGTCTTGTTCTTGGTGGCTGGGAGATGGCATTTACACTTCCTAAGAAGAATGAAAAGAAGAAGGAAGAAGCTATTGCCAAGGCAGAGGAGTTTGAAGCAAATGGTTATTACAAGGATGCCATACTTATCTATCAGCAGCTTCTTTCTTCCGGAACAGATAGTGAGATCAGCAGACATATCGTGATGGATTATCTCGCAATGGAAGACTACAAAATGTTTTCCAGAGAGGCTGCTACATACCTGGCGAGTAATCCTGATGAGGAAATCTATGCAAATCTAATTACCTATTATTTTGATAAAAATGATAATAATTCTGCAATGGAAAATCTTGAAAAAGCAGAGAAAGACTTCCCGGATAGCGAAGTGATTATGGGGCTTAAGAATAGGATGGACGGAGAATTTAATCTGTCATATACAGAATTTACTGAGGTTACAGACTTTGTGGACGGCTACGCTGTGGGTGTTCTTGAAGACGGGTCGAAGTACCTTCTGGATAAGAAGGGCAAGATAACTATGAATAGAAGAATAATCGAAGAAGTGATCGATATAAGAGGAATCAGCGAGAGTGGGACTTCTGAAGAATTAATAAAGACTGATACTGGCAGTACATCTTATGAGACAAATGCTGCTGAGTCTGTGGTTATGGCTGCAGTGACTGTTGATAATGGAAAGACTGATATGGAGACAGCAAGTGAAGGTGTTGCGAAGTCTTCTGAAAGTAATAAAGCCCAACTTGGATTCTTTGATGAAAATGGAAACAGCAGGGCTGTTGAGACGGGAAACATGGAAGAAGTTTATGTCTGTCATGAAGGGAAGATTCTGGCCAGTGCCAATGGAAAGTGGGGGTATGCAGAGGCTGGAGCAGATAAAGGTTATGATATCTCCGGCGCAGAGCTCAGTTATGATGATGCAAGTGTATATTGTAATGGTGTAGCAGCAGTTAAGAAGGGGGATAAATATGCTCTCATTGGAAAAGATGGAAATGAATTAACTAGATATGATTATAGTGAAGTCAAAATGGATGGTTACAGGAATGCTTCCAGGGGCGGAGCGGTATTTGCAAAGCTGGCTGGAGAAGGATCATTTGCCCTGATCGATCTGGATGGCACAGTTCTGTCAGAAGAAAGGTTTGATGATGTTAGAGGCTTCCTCGGAAAAAATGGAGTTGCTGCGGTCAATAGAGATGGCAGATGGGGAGCTATAGATAACAGTGGAAATCTTATTCTGGACTTTGAATATGATGAATTAAAGTCATCAGAGACTGATTATATTCCATACAGAGCTGGGGAACTCTGGGGATATATTTCAAAGGATGGAAGAACTCTTATCGAACCACAGTTTGAAGATGCGCTGGCAGTATCTGAATATGGTTATGGCTGGGTGAAGAAGAATGGCGCATGGCAGATTATAACTGTGTACAGCATCAAAGGGGAAGATGGGCTTTTCGACTTCTAGGCGAGTGATTTTCAACTAATGGGTAAAAAAAATCTTGAGAAATGAAGGTGTATTGTAAATAGAGGATTGCAAAGAGAAGATTGCAAAGAGAAGATTGCAAAGAGAGAAAAATCTAAAACAGCAAAAAACAGGAGGATTACAGTATGAGATACGATATTGAAAAAATAGGAAAAGAAAACTATATAAGAGTTATTTCAAATAGTCATGAGACTCGTGACGAATTTGCATGCAACATGATCAGTGAAGCTGATATCAAAGGGCTTATCAAGCTGTACTATGCTCCTGCAAATGGTACAGATGTTTATAAATACAGGGTGACTGATCTAGTACCACTTGAGCGGTTTATGGAAGGAATTCAGGATCCTCAGATGCTGGGAGATATCCTGGAGCAGATTCTTTGTATATACGAAAACCTTGGAGAGTATATCCTGAAGCCAGAGGGGCTGATGTTTTCAAAGAAGTTTATGTACATGGATTTGAAAGACTGTGAAGTGAAGATGATATATATTCCTGCAGATAAAAATTGTGCGGATGCTGAGATGGCTCTAAGGGTTCTTCTTCTTGATATTGCTTCTAGTGTCAATCTCTGCGTTCCAGCAATAGATTCTCTTACACATTATCTGTCTAGAAACGAAGTTCTGAGCCTTATGGTTATCAGGAGTCTTATTGCTAATTTATATCCGATTGAGGAAGAGCCAGTCATTGTTTCAGAAGTAAAAGAAAAGAAAAAAACATTTTTCCGTTTTGGAAAGGCAGAGGGTTCTGGAATTAAAAAAGCTGATGCAAGATCATCTGGCAGTCATTCAGATAACCTCGAGATGGACGTGGCCATAAATAATAACAAACAAAATAGTAAGCGTAGTGGCAGGAAAAAGGATAAAGAAGAAAATGATGGTATAGTAGGAAATATCAATGTTCCTCATTATTTATACTAATGGTTGAATGAATTTTTGAGAATTATGAGGTATATTCAGTGTAGAAATTAGGTAAAAGAAAGCTGGTAAAAAAGCTATAAGTCCTATAGTTCTATATGTCCTATATATCCAATAAGTAGGGCCATATATTCAATAAGTTGGGAGGAAAAAGAAATGAGTGATAATTACGACGACAAATATGACGATGAATTATATAGTATACCTGATGACATGTTCGAAGACCCCGATGACAGTTATGACAGTTATGACAGTTTTGGCGGTTATGGCGGTTATGGAGAGGAGAATAAAAGTAATATGAATAAAAATAATATAAATAAAAATAATATGAATAAAAATAATATGGATAAAAGAAATATGCATAAAAGCAGTATAAATAAAAGCTATATGAATAATACAAATAATAAAGATACAGAAAATACAGATACAAAAAATAAAGATACAGAAAATACAACTTCAGATATAAGAACTACAGATTCTGAAGCCGAGGAAAAACGAGAGAGAAAGCTTTATGTTGATTGGTTCTATAGAGAGATAAAACTAAATAAATATAGTCTGGGAATTACATTTTACTCAGGGGCGGTGTTGTTTATAAAAAATGCTTTAAATTCAGATGCTTCAGATCCGGACATCTTACATATTGTTGGAATGGCAGATTATGATGAACTTGAACCTGGTGAAACAGTATATGATATAGCTCGAAGGGCGAGAATGCCACATGAAAGGACTCTTAACAATAGGCTTAGTCATAGATTTAACAATAGACTTAATAATACAAATAATAAAAAGATTTACGATGATATTCTTATTATTAGACCGAGCCTTTCTAAGGAAGAAGAGGAGGCGGCTAATCCTAAAGGTATAGCTATGAATAAGGCCTTCCGGGAATCAATTAGAGTGTGGCTCGAGAGAACGAATTACAACGCATTTGCACATGCTATAAAACAAAGGGTTAAGGGACAGGAACAACTGGACCGTGTCCTTATAAACGTGTACTCATATATGGAAAATATGGTGGCTGGAAGGCCTCATAACAACAATATACTTATAGCCGCACCAAGTGGCTGTGGCAAAACTGAAACCTTCAGGGCAATAAGGGATTACTTTGCAAAGATCCTTCCAACAATGCCTATCTATCAGGTGGATATGACCTCTATCACAGAAGAGGGATTCAAGGGGAAGGATACTAAGGCTGTTGTTTCAGAGCTGGAGACAGAATATGGAACAGATGGCATAGGAATCGTTTTTCTGGATGAGTTTGACAAGAAACTTCTTCCATCTCATGACAGTAAGGGCAATAACATTAACAAGGCTGTACAGTCTCAGCTTCTGACAACCTTCGAGGGTGTAAAGTATACAGACATGGGAATTGATACTAACAATACACTGTTTATCGCCTTAGGTGCATTTGATACATGCAGAGAGAATAAGTCGGAAGAGATTAAGCATATAGGGTTTGGAGCTGTGAATGAAGGAGGAGAGGATCACTACGCAGCTATTAACAGACAGGATATCATCGACCTGGGGGCCAGCTATGAGCTCTTGGGAAGGTTTGGTACAATCGTAAATTATCATAAGCTTTCAAAAGAAGTTGTGGATAGAATTATTAATGGAATGGCGAAGGAAGTTGGTCAGTCAATAGGTTCGTATGTTAAGATCAGTGACGATTTCCGAAACGAACTGAGAGAAAATGCCAATTCCAAGTTTGGCTGTAGACTTCTTAAGAGTATGATCAATGATTCAGCTATGGAAGCATATCTGGAAATCCAGAAGAAAGGAAAGAAGAATAAACAACTTACCATAGAACTTCAGGGTGAGAATAAGTATAAGCTGGTAGAAAGGGCCGGCTGAGATAAAAGCT
>CACZRU010000182.1 GCA_902783605.1 uncultured Lachnospiraceae bacterium | reverse complement strand
TTTTCTATCTTATTTTCTATCTTATTTCCTTCATAAATCTTTCTGATTACCTCTTCAGTCGAAATTTCCTCAAGCTGAATGTCCTTAATCTTATGCTTCTTCTGTGTTTCCTGAATAACATGCATTACATCAGTCTTCTTCTCATCAATAACCTGTTCATCCCAGGAACCATCCTCAAGACGCATCCTCAAGGTTCTGTACGAACCAAAATAAGTCTTTAGATGCTCAATATCATTATCATATATCTTCTTCCCCTCATCTATGATGATGATTCTTCTGCAAAGAGCTTCCACATCACCCATATCATGAGTTGTAAGAATTACTGTTGTCTCCTTTACCTCATTTAATCCCTTTATCAGTTCTCTTATCTTAGCTTTCATCGAAACATCCAGTCCGATAGTCGGCTCATCCAGAAATACGATACCAGGATTATGAAGAAAGGCTGCCAGTATATCGCTGAGAGTTCTCTGCCCCAAGGACATCTGGCGAACTGGCTTATGCAGGATTGGCTCAATATCAACCAGTGAACGGTAAAGCTCCAGCATATCCTGATACTCCTTCTCCGGCACCATATATATATCTCTAAGAAGTTTAAATGACTCAATCAGTGGGAGGTTCCACCAGAGCTGACTTCTCTGTCCAAATACAACACCTATGTGTTCAGAGTTCCTTGTCCTATCCTTATATGGAACGAGACCGTTTACAGTAATCTCTCCAGAAGAAGGTTCCAGCACCCCCGTCATCATCTTAATTGTAGTAGATTTACCCGCTCCATTTGGACCTAGATACCCAATGATCTCACCCTTCTCAACTGTGAGCGTTACATCATCAACCGCTTTCACAGTCTTATAGTCTCGTGAGAACAAATCCTGAAAGCTTCCCTTAAGTCCCTCATGACGATTTAGAACCTTAAATTCCTTACTGACATTTTTCATTACCACAACTTCGTTTGCCATATTCACATTCCTCCATCTGCCCACTGGGTGATTTCTACTTGCAAATCTTTACAATCATCAGTATATTGTATTAATAAGCACAATAATAGTATACTGCTTGTATAGTTTTATAACTATTTTTCACTTATATGTAATATTGTTATAATTTGTACCAAATTGTTATGATAGTTTTTAAGAATAGGGAGCAGTCAGCACAAATATGAAACGCGAATTAATGGGACTTATTGTAAAAAGAGAGGATGGTTCGGAACAGGTCAACTACGACGATGAATCATTTCCTTCATACATCTATGACGGCTGGATAAAGCCAAATGTAACATGGGAGAAAGTGCCTCATTTTCATGAGGATGTTGAGATTGTTACTGTAAAGACAGGGAAAATGGCATATTCAGTAAATGGTAAGCTGATTTCTCTTTCTGCTGGAGATACAATATTTGTGAATTCAAACCAGATTCATTACAGCGTGTCTGTAGAAAATACGACAGCAACCTATATTATATTCATAGTGAATCCTATTATTCTTAATTCTTCGGTCGCAATAGAAATGCAGGTCCTTCAGCCAATACTTAACAACCCAAAACTGCCTTATCTTAGATTCAGGAATATAAATGAGAATGCAGCAGACATTAGAAATATTATGCTCACTCTGCCTGATCTGAGAAGAGATCCATTTCAGATTACCAGAAAGCTGTTTGATATCTGGGATATAGTTCTAACTCAGAGCAAGAGTTACGGAATGATTGACGAAGCCGCC
This sequence comes from uncultured Lachnospiraceae bacterium, assembly GCA_902783605.1. Classification (GTDB taxonomy): domain Bacteria; phylum Bacillota; class Clostridia; order Lachnospirales; family Lachnospiraceae; genus Eubacterium_Q. The sequence continues at coordinate 17,433 of CACZRU010000182.1, read as the reverse complement.
CAGACAGATATTCACTCAAAGTCCTTTAAGGCTATGATGTACTACATTCAGGAACACTACAAGGAGTCTATTACTCTTGACGACATTGCTGCCAGTGGAAATATCAGCAAATCACTGTGCAATAAAATCTTTCATAAATATGTAGGAGATAGTCCAGTGAACTATCTCCTTAATTACCGCGTAAGAAAGGTGGCCGAAATTCTTCGAACCACCTCTCTTCCATTATCTGAAATTGCTGCCCTTACGGGGTTTAACGGAACAAGCTATATGTCCGAAATGTTTAAGAAATCATTCGAAATGTCACCTCGGGATTATAGAAAAACCTGGGCTGAAAATATGACTTCTTAAGATAAATCGCTTTACCCCCATACACAAAATCCACAAATAACCAAATAATATTTTAGCTTGCACAATAAACTAATTCAACTGTGGATTTGAATGTTTTACTTGTAATCATCAACATCAAATTTTCTGTCTTTATAATAATAATCCCTGTCTTCTTCAGTTATCTCTCTTACAACTTTGCAAGGATTTCCAACAGCGATTACATTTTCCGGAATATCCTTAGTCACTACACTTCCAGCACCGATCACAGTATTTTTCCCTATTGTAACACCAGGCATAATGCAGGTATTTCCACCAATCCAGACATTATCACCAATGGTAACATCAGCGCCATATTCATAACCAGAATTTCTCGATTCCGGATGTATTGGATGCCCCGCCGTATATATTGCCACATTTGGAGCAATCTGAACATTGTCACCAATACGAACCTTGCCCACATCCAGCACGATAAAATTGTAGTTAGCGAAGAACCATTCACCAATCTCTATGTTATATCCATAATCACAATGGAATGGCTGCATAATATGAAACCAGCCCTTGGTTTTACCAAACAGTTTTCTAATGATTTCACACTGTTCTTCCCTTTTTTCCGGTTCAAGATGATTAAACTTATACAGCTTCTTCTGAGCCTCAAGCCTTTCTTCTCCCAGTCCATCAAGCCAGGATTTGTATGGCAGTCCCGCCAGCATTCTTTCCTTCTGATTCATATACCCTTCTCCTTGCAATTACAGAATAATATCTAAAATAGTTTCTATGTGATCATCTTTTCGAGATTATTTCTTCATGATTATTTCTTCTAGACCAATCTTCTGAGGAACCAATCCCATAGATTCATAAAATTTCATGGCACCTGGATTACAGCTCCAGACATTAAGCGTAATGTTGTAGCAGTCCTCCTGTTTAGCAAAGCCCCTTATAAACTCATACAAAGTTTTTCCAACCCCCTGACCTCGGGCTTTTTCATCAACACATATATCATCTATATAGAGAGTCTTGATATCCGTCTGAACTGAATCATCAAGTACCTGTTTGAATATCCCGAAGAGGTGACCTAGCACCATCCCATCTTCATTTACACAAACAAAAACCGGAGTTCTGTCATCTTTAAATATCTCTTCTAATTCCTCTGCATTATACTTTGTCGCTGGTCCCTTGAAGAGATCCGGCCGTCCTTCATGGTGCACCATATCCACCTGATATAACAGTTCCAGTATTCTTGGAATATCTTCTTCTTTTGCTCTTCGTACTAAATTCATTTTCCTTTTCTCCCTCATTTTTCCACAACAATCAGCGGAATAATTATTTCTTCTTCCGTTAGTCCAGCATGACCACCAGGCATCATCTGTGCCTCCAAATGAGACACAAAGATTGACGTATCCTTAGTAGCAAATGCCACATAATCACCGATCATCTCACTCAGCCCTTCACGGTCTTCTCCAATACCAAAAACCTTTTCTTCCAGAACCTCTTCTCTGCTGAGAAGCAGGAAATCATCTCCGAAGTTCCTCATAAAGATTTCCGGAAACTCCTTCTTCTTTTCTTCCTTGATATACATATTCAGAGTTCTAGGTTCAATAGAAGGCATCAACTTTAAGCACTCAACAACTTCCGGATAATCCAGAATACATATATTCCTGCTGTCCATATGACTATGATCCGCAGTTATTAAAAGCAGTGTATCCGAAAGCTCTGACGCAAGCTCTTCCACCTTCTTTTCCAAATCAATGATAACCTCATGAGTTTCATCGCTTACAGTTCCCGTCCTATGCATTATATTATCAGGCTGATGCCAATAGGCATAGATATATTTCTCCCCAGACTCTGCACACAGTTCTCTGACACGACCAAGAATCGAATCAAAATCCTGTGGATACGGAGGCATAAATGGCATTGAGAAGTAAGCCTTGCCACCTGCATCATTTATCTTATCAATAATAGACTTATACGGAATTTCTGTCCATGCCACATTATAATCAGCCGCCTGAACTGCTTTATTCATGGAGTTTTCATCCCACACCGGTACGCCACTATCATCATAACCGACCGGCTTTGCTCCTTCTTTTTCCTTATACTGTTCAATGTTCTGGAATATAGTTACATTTTTATCCAGCTTAGGGATATACATATCCCAGCCCAGCCAGCCATGCTCATTTGGATAGAGTCCGCTCATTATAGAAGTTGTTGCTGCGACTGTAGTAGGTGGATAAACCGAATTATACGCACCCGCAAGGTGGGACCTGAAGAATCCATCTCTCGATAGATGCTTCTCCAGAATGGATATACCCATTGCATCAAGAAGAAGAACTACTACATTTTCATAATCCTTCTTCAGATATTCATCAGCCAAAGGAAGCGTATCTGCAGTTGTTTCAACATTAAATCTGCTTAGTATTGAATTTGCGAGATTCACCAGACAGTTGTTATAATCCGGCAGTCTCGATAATAAATCTTTCTTCATATTCCCTCTACTGTTTATTGATTATTGAATAGTACATTCTCCCTTCATACTCTCCGTCAATCAAGAAGTAATCTCTGAGAGTTCCTTCGTACTCGAAATCACACTTTTCTATTACACGTTTTGATGAGACATTCGATGGTCTCACGCATATCTGCACCTTATGAAAATGAATCTCATTAAAACCAAAGTCTATCACCGCCTTGGTTGCCTCTGTTGCATAGCCCTTGCCTTGGAACGCAGTCCCGATGCAGTACTCTATTTCTCCAAAGTGTCCACTGACATCAACAAGAAAATACGCCACCTGACCAACACACTCACCTGAAGCTTTTTCTATAATTGCCCATCTATATTTAAACCCATTTTTATATGCTCCTATATATTCATCCAGAAGTCCCTTTACTGCTTCTGGGGTCTTGTAGGAAGGCTCGCCGTACATGTTCTGAACTTCGTCAAGTCCAGCCCAGTTTTTCATCATTGAATCAGCGTCCTCGTATCTAAACTGTCTAAGAGTGAGTCTATCCGTTTCTATTTCAAGCGTACCGCAAGGATTGACATATCCACCATTTATCTTTTCTTTTTCACCCAGTAATTCTTCTTTTTCGTTATTATCGCAGTTTTTCTTATAGCTTCTAAGTAGTTCCAGAGTTTCATCCAGCGAAACACATCTTGCATATCGATTTGGCCACATAAAGCTGTTGAAAAATTCATATGAAGTCTCTGCGTCCATATACTGATTATCCCTAGTGGAATTAGAGTACTCCGGAACTATAATCTCGAAGCCATTCTCAAAACCACTCTTAATCGTAGCATCAATACAGAAGTCAGTCTGAAGTCCAACCACTATCGCCTTCTTAACTTGCTTCATCTCAAGATACTGAAGAAGCCCTGTGGATGGATGAAATGCACTGTTTACACTCTTGTCGAAGATCAGTTCTCCCTTCTCAGGTGCGAACCCATCATATATCTCAAAATCCTCATCTCCTACAGAGAAACCCGAACCCGGACCATCGTCATGTCGAACGAAAATCACTTCAACCTTATCTCTCCTCGCCTCTGCAATCAGGCTTTTAACATTATCTCTAAACTCTTCAAATCTATACAGTCTTTCGTCCGTTATTCCCTTCTGAGTATCAACAACAAGTAATACCATTTTCTTCATTCTATTCATCCACTCCATTCTTCTATTCTTTCACTTTTTTATATCTGCATTTTACCAGCCAAAATGTCCTTGTAATCCGCAAGATTCTTACGGAGCAGATTAGGAAAGTCCCCCATATGTTCACAGAGTTTCTTTCAGCCAGCCTTCTGCAATCGCCCTGTTGATATTATCCTCTATCCACTTGTACACTTCAGGCATGAACTCTTTTATAACTGACATTCTCTTTTCAACAGAGGCTCTGCTTGTCCCGCCCTCTTTCCAGGTAAATCCTTCCGTCAAAGTGTTATGTAGAAATGGCTGAAGTCTGTCCATACATGCTGCATACTTTGAATCTGAAGTATCCATCGCATCGAATTCTTCCCAAAGTTCTCTAATCATCTTCCCCTGTTCAACGGGCAGCTGAGCGAAGAGCTTATCAGCCGCTTCCTTTTCACGATCAGCTTTATCAGCATTCCCCACAGTATCATAGGCAAATGTATCACCTGCGTAAATTTCTACAAGATCATGTACCACACACATTTTTACTGCACGAGATACATTTACAGGTTCCACTGCGTACTCTTCAAAAAGCATTGCCATTACAGCTATATGCCACGAATGTTCTGCATCATTTTCTCTTCGACTTTTATCGATAAGAGATGTTCGTCTAATGATGCTAGTCATCTTATCGATTTCTGCAGTAAACTTCAGCTGCTGATCCAGTCGTACTTTGCCACTGGAAAGAAAATCTTCAATGCCCATTAATACTTTTCCTCCATTATATGTCACTATTTTAAAAGTTCCTTCACATATATAACAGCCTGATCAAATCTCCTGTTATAATCTCCACTTATTGTTTTAAATTCAAAGCCGTGTTTTGTATAGAGTTCTTTAATAATCTCCCCATACTTATATCTGTCTGCCGCGATGACTTCACTTCTATCTCCATCCTGCACCCAGTCAACATCAGGTTCAAGATATAGTATTAAATCATATGAATTAAGATCAGCTATTGCCTCGGCAAGCTTCTCATTTTTCTCTATCCCTTCATCCTCCAGGAAGCCCATGAAAAACCTAGTTATAAGGCAGTCAGTATCTTCAAATAACACTTTATTACTTTGCTCTACAAGTCGCATTTCCTTTGCTTTATGTTCAAGAAGGATCCTGGTAAAATCTTCTGAAAGCATATACACATCTGTGCCAGAAAGCTCTGAAATGTCTCGGCCAACCTCTTCCAAATATACAGTATTAAAATAATTTGCAAGATTAATCGTGAGTGTAGATTTCCCTGAGCTTTCACCACCGATCAGAAGAACCTTCTTTGTAAAGTAGGATCTTACTATCTGTGGCATCCAATCCCAGTGACCATAGATATCTTTTCTGATTTCTGTAGAACTATACTCATCTCTTGGAAGTACTATAAAGTCTGCATCCTCATAGCATTTGTTCCAGAAACTATTCTCATCGTAATCACTGCCACAGAAGACAACATTTATGGTTTTTCCAATTCGTTCCTTAACCTTCCTGCAGTCCTCCTGCCACAGAGCTTCCACATAGTCTTCCTTGTTAGTCAGCTTATCCTCCAAAGGAATAATCTTTACATTTCCTATATGCTTCGTAAGCTGATGAACCCACCTGATTTTCACCTTAAGTGGTACATCTGTCTCATTTTCTCTGTAGGAAATTACGATATATAATTCCTCGCAAAGACCTGCCGCTTTGATCATACATTCAAGATGTCCCAGATGAAGCGGGTTAAATGCACCACCATACATCCCCACCTTATATTTCTTTCTGCTCTCCATATACATTCACCTTCAAGAATTAATGTTTTCTAAATTATTACTCATATAATGATTATTCTACGCCTCAACTTTAGGCATTTCCTGATTCTTAGAATCCTTCATCCACTTTACAAACATGATTATGGCATTTGCCAGGTATACGCTCCACATCAGGAGTACCGCTATACTTGCCGCTTCAGTAAAGAGGGCCGCTACCCACATGATGACTGATACGATATTGACGATGATCCAGATGACCCACTGCTCTGTAAATCTCTTGATCATAAGAATCTGTGCTATAACAGAGAAGACTGTGCTCATACTGTCAACAAGTGGAAGATTTCCGCCCAATAGCTTCAGTACATATGCATATCCTAACACACCTACTACACTAATAACCGCCAGGACTATATCCTGTTTCCAGGTAAGGCGTCTTTTATAAACTGCATTTGTCTCTTCATCGATATGCTTTTTCCATGCAATCCATCCGATAATATTTGTCGGAAAATAGTAAATAAGGTTCAGCATTACATCACCGTAATACTTCGCCTTCCATGCTACAATAGCGTAAAGAATGACATTTATGGTTCCAAAGAAATAATTAGAAACCTTTCCCATGCCGCAAAGAATTACGCAGCATACTCCTGTGATTGATGCTGCAATCCCAAGCCATGAATCCTTCTGATAGATAGAAATACCTAGGATCATTGCATTTGCAAAGATGATCCAGAATACCTGCCACTTCTTCCAGCCTGTTAATTCCTTCCTTAACGCTTCCTTAATCTTGTTCATTTCATCCCCCTTGATTTAAACCTAATCCTTCTTTTCCTCGTTCAGCTCATTTATAATACTGAGTGGCTTTATAGTCATCTCTACCCAAGCTGGTATGAAACCACATTTCACAGCGTTTCTAACCGAACGGATATTTGACCATGCTGAACAGTAAAATGGCACTTTTCCCCTCACAAATATTTCTGAAGCAAGTTTTGATGTAAGAGCCGATGCTATGCCTCCCCTTCTACACGAAGGCAGCACATCAACTCCTATCTGCCACATTTCATCGCAGTCCGCTGAACATCCAGCAAGACCTACCAGTTTTCCTTCTTTATAAGCACCCGCTCCCAGAACATCAAGCTCTTTTCTTTCTTCGCATAGTGCATTGCCCCACTCAGGAACATACAGTTCTGCAAAGTCCTTCTGTTCAAGAACTCGAAGTTCATATTCTGAAGCTAAAGGTCTCACAATACCCTTGTCATAGAAGTTATCCTTATCTGGCAGATAATACTCTGCCATGAAGCAGACTCCGTAACCTAAAGGAGCGAGTTTCTCACTCAGCCAGTTCATATTTGGTGATTCAAAGAGATGATAGAATTCGAATCTTTTTAGATACTCTTCAGTTATATCTCTGATATCATCCTGAACAGCAGCAACCACATTACTTCCGTAGGAAACAAAGTTTCCAATCACACCAGTTTTTATATAGAGCCTTGCCTTTTCGCCCTTATTGTAGGTGCAGATTACATTTTCTGTTTTTGTAAAGTCTTCGACCTTACATCCTATATCCTCTGCTGACTGCGCCATGGCAATCTGCAATATATCTTTATTATTCATAGTTCCTAGTCCTTATATTTCTGTAAAAATCTTATATAATAACATACGGATTTCTCCATTTTCTTCGAAGATCCTCGCAATTAAGAATGCTTTTTGACTTTTTCACTTATGTCATATTATTTGTTTAGTTCATACATAATGAGTGTCATCTTGTCATTTACAACATGTTCATCTCCCACACGCTTGAAGCCACATTTCTCATACAGATGACAGTTTCCCTTTTCCTGCAGGATGGTCTCAAGCTTCCAGGTTGTAACCTCAGGATACATCTCAAAAGCCTTCTGGATTGCCGCATATCCGATACCCTGATTCTGGTATCTTGGAAGCACAAAGATCGGACTGATGAAGGATTCCTTCTTTTCATTTGGATCATTATGTCCAAGGTTGATAACACCCGCTCTTGCACCATCCTTATTTATGAAGAAGTACTTTCTGTTTGGAACATCGAATCTTGCTTTTATTTTTTCAAAAGGTTCGATGGCAGGTGACATTTCATCATGGTACTTCTCATATAAAGGCATAAAGCTTTCTACCTGCATCTTGTGAACCATCTCCAGCTCGTTCTCGGTCACCTCTTCAAGATATGTTCGGTTCATAAGTTCATTTAGTCCGATACCTGGCAGATTAAAATGTTCCTTTATCATCTTTGCTACCACATCAGGCTCCAGGTTTGTATTATCAATCTTGATATAGTTTTCAAATGGAACCTCTCCCTCATTACTTACGACACGGTACTTAGATTCTTCTCTCACCATTCTGTCCTGAGACGCAACAAGGTCACGCTTGGACGCCTTGTTCTTAAGACGATTCTCAGTTTTATTTCTCTCGATTCTTACAGCCTGATCTGCTACCAGCTCTACGCAGTAGAATGTTCCACCTGTTGCCTCAAACTTATCTTTAAGTGAATTCACATAGTCCCAATCCCACTGCATATCAAAGGCCCACATATAAGTAAAGATCATGCCTTGATAATTTGTCTTCATAAACTCTTCGAAGATATCATCACGGAGCTTATTAACAAGAGCTCCATTAAATCTTCCAAAGATTTCGATAACTGGCTCGATCATCATGTGATTATGAAAGAGTCTGAAATCAGTTATTTTCATTAACTCCTGGCCAACTGTCATCTTACCTACAGCGCCAGAACCTACTATTAATATTAAGTCCATACTTTTTTCCTCCAACACTTTTAAGATTCTTCACTTTGCTCAGAATAACATTTAATATCCAGTCACTCTAAGGAGGCATTCAAAATGCCATTAAAATCTCACTTTTTCGAAGTATATTTTCATCTCTCTATATCTAGCTTCTGTCTCTTTGAAACCAACCTTTTCGTATATTGGATAGCCCTCATCTGTAGCCAAAAGATCTATACGACCAAGGCCTCTGTTTCTGCCATACTCTACCAGGTTCTCCATCAGCTTTGTGCAAAGTCCCTGGCCGCGGTATTCTGGCTCTGTGTAAACACTGAGAACATCTCCGAAAAGGCCGGATAGGAGAATAGAATTTGCGGGCATCTCGATGATATGAAGATATGCAACAGATACAATCTTCTCACCATCTCGTGCCACAAATGCCACCAACTCAGTTCCGAGCTTCCTTTCAAAATAATCTGGCAGCTGCTTTTCCATTCCAGCTCTTTCTTCATCAGTAACGCTGCCGAAGTCATCTATCATATAAGCTATCCTAAGGCGAACAAGCTCATCGATATCACTCTTATTTGCTGTGTCAAATGTTATATTCATATTTTTCCTCCACCTAGTTTCGCTTATTTTTCTTTTTTCATATACCAATATGTATAAAGCTTCTCGTAACCCAGCTTCTTATAAAGATTAAGGGCAACCTTATTCGACTCGATCACCTGAAGATATGAGTAATCCGCTTCCTGGGATTTTGAAGCTGCGATAGCTGCATAACAAAGCTTCTTTCCGAGCCCCTGCCCCCTAAGAGTCGGGTCTACAACAACATTTTGGAGAAGGCTGTATCCATTCTCAATAGCAAGAGATGCAACTGCAACCACACGACCTTCCTTCAGTATCTTGATATAGGTCTTATCAATAGTTACATTTGAATGAATTAGTTTACATAATTCCTGTTGTGTTTTATCTGTCATCTCTTCAAATTCGAAGTAAGGCTCGAACCATCCGTCTGGTGTAGTACTGAGATTCACATCTCCCGGAATATTAACTGTGGCTCTAACCATATCCTTTACATTTTCAGATACTTTAAGCAGATAATCCGCTCCATCAAGAGTAAGCATCATCACATCCGTCGGCTGATTCACTGTGTAGCCATGACTTTCAAGATAATCAGAAAATGCCTTATCCGCATCAGTCAGTTTGAAAATAGTAGGAAGTCCTCTCTTTGCATATTCAGCCTCGGCATATGCCAGCTTTTCATCTACTTCAGAATCTATCTCTTCTATAGGATTTTCTATGGGATTTTCTATGGGATCACCCATGAGCCTTATAGAATTGGCACGACTTGTGTATCCCTTTGAAAACCTTAGTTCCCAATCCTTATATTCTTCTATCTCGAGAGCCTTATGTCCATCTGCGGCTATTTTTTCCAGGTATCTTATTTTCTGTATATCCATTTATTGTATCTACCTTTTCCTTCCTAATCTTATAATTCTTATCTTCCTTTTTCCTCATTACAATCCATTGATTTTCTGTAAAAATTGCAACTATTCATCTCATTCATCCGCTGAAAATCAAATCAAAAGTTATACTGCATAAAGTTACCGTTTTTCTTAAAGCCATAAGCTGTATAAAGCTTAACGCCCATATCTGAAGCTGTGATGTAGATAGTTCCACAGCCGTAGTCCTTTGCTTCCTTTACTACTCTATCTAGAAGCTGAGTTGCGATTCCAAGTCTTCTATAGTTTGGATCTGTATACATGCTGGACAGGATTCCCAGCTTTCCTGTTGTACAAGTAAAGTAAGGCGGCTTCTCAGCAAATGACATGCCGCTTGTTCCTACTATCTTATCGTCAGCATCCTTATCTATAGCAAGCCATGAAACGTATGTTCCAGCCGCCATATTTCTCACATAGAAATCTCTAAGTGCTTCTTCCAGATTGACTCCTTCCGGCACTGTTCTGCCTTCTGAAGTATATTCCTCAGTCAGCTGATTTATTCTCATTACGATTATAGTATCTAGTTCTTTCTCTGATAATTTCTTATAAACTATCTCCATACGCGTCACCTTTTCCCATCCTTAAACATTCGCATCATCTCATTAGTAAGACTCAGGTTATTGGGCTGAAGCTCAATATCTTCTCTCTTAACCCACTCGGCATATTTCAGTTCATCAGCATCCATATGGATTTCTCCATCACCATCTGCATCACAGTAGAAGCCCACCAGCATATCCTGCGCCATTCCCCATGGCTGGGATTTGTAATATCTGATGTTCTTTACTTTTACTCCAGTTTCTTCCATAACCTCACGGGCTACAGTTTCTTCCAAGGTTTCTCCTATCTCTGTGAAACCTGCAACCAGAGCGTTATGAGCGTATCCTCTGCGATAACGTGTGAGAAGTATTGAATCACCCTTGGTTACTCCAACTATTACTGCCGGATTAATTCGCGGGTATATTACATTACCACACTCAGAACAAATGAGAGAACGCTCCTTATCACCTCTCGAAAGCAGTTTTCCACACTTGCCACAGAACCTATTGTCTGAGTACCATTTCCATAAATGATACGCTGTAAATGTAACAAATACATTAACATCATCTACGCCTGAGAATCTGTCACGAACCTCACGAATAGTATAGGAATCAAAGCCTTCTGCCAAGTATTTATCATAATCAATATCCTCAGCATCTAATAAGAAATAATGCTTGTCATCTACAGAGAAAAGATATATAGCCTCTTCCTCTTTAATGTTCGCGCAACCTGCAAAAACTATCTTACCATCCTTTTCGCGAGTGTAAGCCTTTCCTTCTCTATCAAAGATAATCAGGTTATCCTCTTCCCTTATATGATAATTCTTAAAACTGTTGTCCATCTTACTTGGAGCAATATCCTGTATCATGTCTGCCTCCATATTTCGGTTTATCATTATCTAAATGTATTCTGCAGGAGCAAATTGGCTATATATTTTAACATTAGGAAAATCAGTCAAATGTCTTCACCATCAGTATGTCGTCTGCATAGGTTCCATCGTCATACTTGTTTGCATTTCTAAGCCTTCCATATTCTTTAAATCCATAGCTTTCGTATAGATGGAGAGCTCTTTCATTTCCACCAACAACAGTAAGCTCTGCCTGCTCATAGCCTTGGGACTGGATTTCTTCCAGGAGGGCACGAAGCATCAGCTTGCCTATTCCAAGTCCCGTATACTTTTGATAAAGAGCTATACCTATTCCAGCTCGGTGCGCATATCTCCTGCTTCCACCAACTCTTTCAAAGGAGCAGTTACCGACATAGATTTCTCGCCTTTCACCATCCACATCTTCAACGATGAAACCAACGATAAGCATCTCATCAGGTGAATCCAGATGTTCCTTGATAAACTCCAGTTCATCTTCTGCAGTGATATTCATTTCGTCCGGTTCACACATTAGAAATCTTGTTTCACCGGTAACAGTTTTAATGTATCTTTGCAGCATCTCTGCATCTGCTTCCGTTGCGCTTCGAAGCACCAGTTCCTTATCCCCCAAAGGGTATATTCGTTCTTTTAATACCATTCTATATTCCTCAAATCATTTTAGATTTCTGTATCCACTATACTTTTTTATTTTATTTTTTAGTTTTCCAATACTCTCAAATCCCGATTCTGCTATTGTTTCTGTTGCATCATTTAAAGCTTTTTCAAAACCATCAGCAACCTCATCAAAAATCTTAAGTGCTATCCGTTCTGATATGCCTGCCTCCTTTGAAGCAGTCGCAAATGTACTTCGATTTATTCTATCTATATCGATTTCATTCCCTATATAAAAGCTCATCTCATTTGTTAAGTTATATACTCTCGTACAGACTATGTCATAAGCAGGTGCAAGAGTAATTCTTTTCATATCATCAGAGTATAGCAGTGAATAATTCTTAATATGTGCATCTGTATTACCAATCAGGCAGTTAAAACATATCAGTTTCCACAGCTTCAGTTCTTCAGCAATAGGGTCAGATACATTTCCTCTTACCAAATCAAACATTCTTCCCATATAGCCTGAGTTTTCCTTCTCATACTTTTCACTGGATGGGATTCCCATAGCCTGAGCAAAATCTTCTTGATGAAGGCGTTCAGGAATCTGAAATTTGTCTATAAACTTTCCTGTATTTAAAACTCTGTCGTAACGTTTTGTAGCAAAAAGTATTTCTCCGTCTGTTCCATCTCCAGTATTTACAATAAAGCTTTCAGGCACATCGATTCCCAAATTTTTTGCTGTAAGCTGCGAAAGCTGCTCATTAAGAACAATCTGAGAAAGCCTTACATGACTTTGTTTCACAATATGAGTACTTGGTGCATCTCCCTCTGGAAGATACCATTTACTCTTTTTTTCATCATAGTAGAGACCTACTTTACCTGAAGCACCCGTCAGAGACAAATGCGTCTTTACCAGAATCTCTGTTGATTTAGTAGCGCCCTCTGCAGCAAGTTTTTTAGCCTGAGGAATAGATAATATCTTATAGCCCATTCCGGATGTTTGCTTAGTATCTGCATCACCTGTATTTTTTTCAACAATCTTAATCGCCCCAAGACATTCCCTTCCAAGTGAGGACAAAATACTTAAATAATCATTTTCATCAACCTTTATCCAGTTGGCTACTGCCGTACGAGAATATCCCTCAGGCAACAAACCTTCAAAATAGTTTCTTGTTCTTTCAGAAGAAAATGGAGTCTCAGTAAGAGGTAAAGAGATTGAAAGAGCTTTTCTCTCATTCATACATAAATACTCATCCGAATATTTAAATTCTGCCACTTGGAAGTCTTCGCCAGTTATATCACCAATATGACATAGAGAACCTTGCATTTCCAAAAAAACAGCTAATTCTCGCACAGTTTATCCCCTTTCATTCAGTTCCAGATCAATGCCTAAAAGATTAGCCAGATATATAGCCTTTCCAAGTTCTATCGTAGCCTTACCATTTTCGAGATCAGATATGTAGCTGGTACTTATTCCACTTACTTCACATATATACTTCTGGGTGTACCCTAGTTTCTTTCTTTGATTTTTTACTACTTCACCAAATTGTTCTACATTTGTAATCTTCATAATATCACCTCAAAATATAGGCGTACGGCTATTTTTTTAATCTTTTTGTATAATTTAGCCGTACGAACAAATTTTGTATTTATATTATAAATTTAGGCGTACGGCTATGTCAATGTAATTCCTCTCTTGCCTTAATCCTATGAACTTCATCCATTATCTTTTCAACCCACTGATCATCTGGAGGTCCCACAAGAAACACTTTAAAGCCATAGGTCTTTCCATTCTGATATACACTCACATCATCATCTATATGAAGACTAATCCTGTATCTGCCAGGCAGCTTTGATGGCATCGGTTCCTTCTTATCTCCCTGAACCTCGCGCATATGCCTGCTTCCGTTGATCACTTGTCCAACCTTGATTCCATAATGTCTGAACAGACCTCTTATATAATTCTCCGATCTAAATGATGTCGTATAAATCCATGTCTCTATTCCCTCGGACTGAAGTCTGGTAAAAAGCTCCTTCGTTCCAAGTCTAAGCCTCTCTTTGTAAATGAGCATCCACGGAAAGCCCGGTTCTTTTTCAATTTTAAACTTTGGTGGCGACACATATAATGTATCGTCCAGATCAAATGAAACTATCATTAATCCTCCCAACATATAAAACCTTTTCTTCACTAAACACTTCTTCACTAAAACCCTTTCACAAGATTCGTTCACAAACTCCATTCACAAGATTCGTTTACTCAGCTTCATAATCTTCACGAGTTATTTCCAGTTCAACTACCTTCCACTGTTCATCTCCCATCCACTCATAGTGGTCACGGTTTTCTGAAGGCTTATGAAAACCAGTAGATAGATAACATTTATAGGCTGGTTCATTTGCCTCAAAAACTCCAATTGTCACCTTATCAGCCCCAAATATTTCAAAGGCATATTTAAGCCCCAGCTCCAGCATATTCTTCCCCAGGTGCTGACCTCTTTTTTCCGAATCTACTATAACCCATCCGAATCTAAGCACCTTGTTATCACCATCAAGATAACGCATTATGAAATGTCCCAGCATTCCTTCATCATCAAATGCTGTCATAGGATAGAAATTATCCTCTTCAAGGCACCTGCCGTTATAATCATAGTAAACTCCATTTAATATATTGGCTGAAAGAGGATACTCACCAATAACATATCCTCCCCATAATCTAAATGTTTCTATATCCTCGCTCCACTTGATTAGATTTTCTGCGTCACATGGTTTAAATGGTCTAAGTCTCATCTTAGTTCCTCCTAATTTTTCAAACTACTAATTTCTACAAACTAATTGATTTCAACTTCTACTAGTTCATCCGTCTCTGAATAGACCAGCTTCAGAGAGAAGAAGTCTCCCCTCTCCTCAAGCAGTCTAAAGAATATCTTGTCACCCTCCCATATAGGAAGGTCATAGACGGAAGCCTTGTCTATCCATTCCAGCTCGCCTTCATCACAGTCGATAAGTTCGCCTTCAAACTTAGTTGCTGTATAGAGATGCATATATTCCACAATTCTCTCTTCGGGCTTAGATGCATCTCCATAGATAAATGTAACTATACCGCGTGGTTTATATTCCAGGAGGGTCAGTCCTGTCTCTTCCAGCACCTCTCTCATCAGGCACTCGTCAGGACTTTCGCCATATTCAAAATGGCCCCCCACGCCAATATACTTATCCTTATTAATATCATTTTCCTTCTTGACTCGGTGCATCATCAGGTACTTGTTGTCTTTCTCGATGTAACACAAAGTTGTAAGTTCTGCTTGTCGTTTCATTTTTTCTCCTACTACAATATTTTTTCCTTATTAGAGATTCTTTATTAAAGATTCTTCATTAAAGATTCTTCATTAAAGATTCTTCATTAAAGATTCTTTGCTCTGCTCAGAATGACAGATAGGATCACTTTGTCCATCGGTAGAGTTGAGCATAAATTCCGCCTTTAGCCATCAGCTCATCGTGCGTTCCTGTTTCCTCAATTCCATTCTCTGTAAGGACCAGAATATTCTCAGCATTTCGAATTGTTGAAAGCCTGTGGGCGATAACAAATGTGGTTCTGTCATGAGCCAGCTTCTCAAGTGACTCTTTAACAATATTTTCGCTCTCGTTATCCAGTGCGCTAGTTGCTTCATCGAAGATAAGAATTGGCGGATTCTTCAGGAAGACTCGGGCGATCGACAGCCTCTGCTTCTGCCCACCTGACAGCTTGATTCCTCTCTGACCAATATCTGTCTCATATCCATTTGGAAGTTCCATGATAAAGTCATGCGCATTTGCCTGTTTTGCAGCCTCGATTACTTCCTCACGACTTGCATCCGGCTTTCCATATTTAATATTATCATATACTGTTCCGGCAAAGAGATAAACATCCTGCTGGACGATACCAATATTCTGTCTCAAACTTTTCAGTGTCACATCTCTTATGTCCTTTCCATCGATCATGATACTTCCCTTTGTAACCTCATAGAATCTTGGAATTAGACTGCAGAGTGTCGTCTTTCCACCACCTGAGGAACCGACCAGTGCCACATAAGAACCAGCCTTAACATCTAGATTAATATGTCTCAGCACTCTATGCGCAGTATCTTTATACTTAAATGAGACATCATCAAATACAATATCTCCTCTAACCTCCTCCAGTGGTTTTGCATCAGGGCTGTCCTTAATATCCGGCTCTATCGAAAGGATTTCCATGAATCTCTCAAAGCCTGAATATCCATTCTGGAACTGCTCTGCAAAATCAATGAGCGTTCTGATCGGGTCCGTGAAAACATTTATATACAGAAGGAATGTTACGAAATCTGCAACTTCAACCCTTCCCTTAGCCATAAGTATTCCACCAATCATGATAACAACAACATTTATCAGCATTGTAAACGCCGTCATTCCTGAGTGATAAAATCCCATGTAGAAGTAACTCTGTTTCTTCGCCCTTAGGAAGCCATCATTTCCAACCTTGAATTTTTCCTTTTCAATATCTTCATTTGCAAAGGATTTAACAACTCGAACACCGGAAAGACTATCCTCAATCTGCGTATTTATTTCAGCTATCTGGACTCGATTTTCCCTGAAGGCCCTCTTCATCTTCCTGTTCATGATAAATGCATATATAAACATGAATGGCAGGAGCACGAAGGCTGCAATCGTCAGATAACCGCTAATACTTGAAAGAATTATTAATGCGCCAATTATCTTGATAAATGATATTGCCAGGTTTTCTGGTCCGTGATGAAGCAGTTCTGTTATATCAAAAAGGTCACTGGTAATACGGCTCATCAGCTGTCCAACCTTCTGGTCATCATAGAATGAAAATGAAAGCTTCTGATAATGATCAAAGATGTCCGCCCTCATGTTGTATTCCATTTTCGCACCCATCACATGTCCAATATTTGTCACGAAATAGTTTGAACCGAACTGGATCAGAACAAGGACTATTAAGATCATTCCTAGAATCACGATCTGCCTTACAGCCGTTTCGATATCCATGCTTGATACATTTGTTGTAATGTACCGTACCACCAATGGGATTACCAGACTAATAAGTGAAGCTAGAAATGCAAAGAACATATCGAGAAAAAATGTTCCCATATAAGGCTTGTAATAACTTGCCATCTTCTTTAGATTTGCTCTCATACTTTTTTTATCCTCCATCAAAACCACCCTTTGTAAACCGCCCCACTGGCCAATTGTCTACTGGGTAAAAACAAAAAACCACTTATCCCGAAAGATAAGTGGTTCAAACAGCACATAATATATTAGAAATTAATTAATATTGGAAATTAAAACCTATTGCTTATCTTTCTCTATATCAAATAACATAAAAACCGGACGATACACCTTAGTAATGTGCATTGTCGCGCGCTTAGAATATGATGTTCTTGATACGAGATTAAGCATTGAGTTTTC
>CACZRU010000181.1 GCA_902783605.1 uncultured Lachnospiraceae bacterium | reverse complement strand
TTTGGCGGGATAATTGACAGCAAGGATTTTGATTTTGGTGAGTTTAGCATATATGGGCTTCCGGATAGTTCGTCATTTGATGGGGCTCTTCTGCTTACTAATACATTTGCAAATAAAGCTGTTAGGAAGCTGATCATCGAAAGAGTGAAGTCGGCTGGGATCCCTACGGTTATTTTTGAATGTGGTGATTACGAAGAGTTTTACAATGTAAATATCAATAATTATTCCGTTATGAAGAAGCTGGTTGAGCATCTCATAACGGTTCACGGGGCGAAAGTCTTTAACTTTATTTCTGGTCCGGAGAGTAATCCGGAAGCACAGGACCGACTTCGCGCTTTCAGGGATGCACTGAAGGAGCATGATATAGAGTTTGATAGCAGAAGATTTTTCGAAGGAAGATTCAGAAGTTATGACGGTATTAAGGCTATAGAGGACTTTGTTGAGTCAGGGCTTGAACTTCCTGACGCCTTTGTGTGTGCAAATGATAGTATGGCGCTTACTGCCATGAGCAAGCTTCAGCGTATGGGGTACAAGGTTCCTGAGGATGTTATCGTGACAGGATTTGATAATACATTTAATGCTCAAAATTCATTTCCGACACTAACAACAGTGAAGCGTCCAGTTTATGATTCCGGGTATAAGGCCTGCCAAGTTCTGTATAATCTGATGAATGGTGAACAGCAGCCAAAGAGTATTTCGCTGGAGGCTGAACCGGTGCTTGCGCAAAGTTGTGGATGTGGTAAACATGACTTTGAGGATATGAAAGAATTCAAACGTGATGTGTATCTTCGCCTGGAGCGGACTTACACCAATGTTCATATGTTGAACCGTTTGATTGCTGGGCTTGCTGGAGCCAGGAATATGGCTGAATGTGTGGATGCTATATCCCGAATGGTGCAAACACTGGAAATGGAAAAGTTTAGTATTTGTCTTATTGAGGATTGGGAGAATACATATCACACATTATCGCTTGCAGATAGGGATGCTTCTTATCCTGAATATATGACGGCGCCTCTTGTATGGGACAGGGGCAGGAGGATGACTGTGGATCATTTCCCGAGCAGCCAGTTACATCCGATTCCATTTGAGACCGGAGGTAATATCAGTTTTTTTCTTCCACTACATTTTTCGGAGAGAGTTCTGGGTTATCTGATTGTGACAAATAATGATTTTCCAATATATAGCACGCTTTGCCATACACTAACTATGTGCATAGGAAATGCAATTGAAAATGTTTCGAAATTTAGTGTTCTTGATCCGCTTTGTAAGATTGCCAATCGTAATGGTTTTACCAGAACTTCTGAGGAGCTTTTCAAGGAGTGTATCAATAAGAATCATACGCTGATGGTAAGCTTCATAGATTTGGATGGTCTGAAGATTATTAATGATACCTATGGTCATAAAGAGGGAGACTTTGCTATCCAACAGGTGGCTGATGCCCTCAGTGGATGCTGTAGGGGAAATACGGATATATGTGCCCGCTTTGGTGGTGATGAGTTTGTGGTGTTATGTTCAAATGTGTCGGAAGGCTTTGAAAAGAATTTCGAAGCTAGACTGGACAACAAGATAGCAGAGATAAATGCAAGCATCAACAAGCCTTACCAGGTATCAATAAGCTATGGAAGTGTGGTTGCGACACCTAAATATGGAGACAAGCTTTTGGATATTATTCAGGAGGCTGATGGTATTATGTATTCTGCCAAAAGAGAAAAGAAAAAGTTTATATGACAAAGCAGTTTGTATGTGCTAAACTATGAAACGGTTTATGAATGAATCAAAAAATTTGCTTCGCTAACTGATTATAATTGTTATAAGAAATTGTAATAAGATAAAAAAGAATATTATTATAAATGAATTAAAGGAGATAGATGATGAGTTACGACAAGTATGAAAGTCCACTTTCACAGAGATATGCAAGTAAGGAGATGCAGTATATATTCTCACCTGACAAAAAATTCAAAACATGGAGAAAGCTTTGGATAGCTCTTGCAGAGACTGAGATGGAACTGAATCTTCTTGGGGAGGATGGGAATCCTCGTATTACACAGGCTATGATCGACGAACTTAAGGCAAATGCTGATGATATTGATTATGATATGGCAAGAGAAGAAGAAGCTAAGGTAAGACATGATGTTATGGCACATGTTCATACTTATGGAGCTAAGTGTCCAAATGCTGCTGGTATCATTCACCTTGGTGCAACAAGCTGCTATGTTGGTGATAATACTGATGTCATTATTATGACTGAAGGTCTTAAACTTGTTCGTAAGAAGCTGCTTAATGTTCTGAGTGAGCTTGCAAAGTTTGCAAAGGAATATAAGGATCTTCCAACAATCGCATTTACTCATTTCCAGCCAGCACAGCCAACTACAGTTGGTAAGAGAGCTACACTCTGGATGAATGAGTTCTTCATGGATCTTCAGGATGTTGAGTA
>CACZRU010000180.1 GCA_902783605.1 uncultured Lachnospiraceae bacterium | reverse complement strand
CTCAGCGTGCATGATGCGAATCCACTCAGTCAGTCGGCACCCTTTTTCCGCTTGATCATTCTTCTTGCTTTCTTTTTCTGTGCTTATTTCCATCCAACTTAACAAGTTGGCACCCTTTTTCTCCCTCCTGCTAAAATCAAGTGTGCATATATCCAGTCAATATAACAAGTTGGCACCCGTTTTCCCCTTCCCAAAAAAAGCAAGTGTGCATATATCCATCCAACTTAACAAGTCGGCACCCGTTTTCCCCTTCCCAAAAAAAGAAAGTGTGCTTATTTCCATCCAATAAAACAAGTTGGCACCCTTTTCAACCGCCTGAAAGCTTTAAAACAGCTTCAAAACAGTCCAAAAGGGTGCCAACTAAGATTTTTTAAGATTCAATTAACGATATATTATCTCATGTCTTCCAGGTCCGTTACTTACCATAGTGATTGGGAAGCCAATCTCCTTCTCTATGAATTCGATATAGTTACGGCAGTTCTCAGGAAGCTCTTCGTACTTTGTAATTCCTCTAATATCGCTCTTCCAACCAGGAAGTACCTTATATACAGGCTTTGCATTCTTCAGCTTTGTAGTAACAGGGAAGTCTGTTGTAACCTCACCGTCAACCTCATAACCAACACATACAGGAATCTCATCAAGATATCCAAGAGCATCAAGCACTGTAAATGCAACATCTGTTGTTCCCTGAAGTCTGCATCCATACTTAGAAGCAACACAGTCAAACCAGCCCATACGACGTGGACGGCCTGTAGTAGCACCAAACTCACCCTTATCTCCACCGTGAGTTCTAAGCTTATCAGCCTCTTCTCCAAATATCTCACTTACGAATTCGCCTGCACCAACTGCACTTGAGTATGCCTTACATACTGTAACAACTCTCTTGATCTCATATGGTGGAATACCAGCACCAATTGCGCCGTATCCAGCAAGAGTAGATGAAGAAGTAACCATTGGGTAAATACCATGATCAGGATCCTTCATAGAACCAAGCTGTCCCTCAAGAAGAACATTCTTGCCTTCCTTCATTGCCTTATAAAGGTAAGCAGAAACATCACATACATAAGGAGCAACAATCTCCTTGTATTCCATAAGAGTTGCATAAACCTCATCAACAGTAAGAAGTGGCTTATGATAAAGATGCTCAAGCAGTACATTCTTCTGAGCAATAACTCTCTCAATCTTATCCTTCAGAGTTTTCTCATCCTCAAAAAGCTCTGAAACCTGGAAACCAATCTTTGCATATTTATCTGAGTAAAATGGAGCAATACCTGACTTGGTAGATCCAAATGAAGCACCTGCCAGTCTCTCTTCCTCATATGAATCAAGAAGTACATGGTATGGCATAACCATCTGAGCTCTGTCTGAAACAAGAATCTTTGGTGTTGGAACTCCACCATCCTCAATAGCCTTAATCTCTTTGAATAGCTTTGGAATATCCAGAGCAACACCATTTCCGATGATGCTTGTTGTGTGATCATAGAAAACTCCTGAAGGAAGAGTATGAAGCGCAAATCTTCCATAGTCATTTATGATTGTATGACCAGCATTTGCTCCTCCCTGAAATCTTATAACGATATCAGCCTTCTCAGCCAGCATATCGGTAATCTTACCTTTTCCTTCGTCTCCCCAGTTTGCACCTACAACTGCAGTAACCATTTAACGCCTCCTAGAATTTTAAAATGAAATTGATATGTTTATAAACTTTAATTAATTATTTGTACATTTTTTTTAGTACTTTTCAGCTATGAGAAAAAACAAATATCGCGTTTTCCACTCACAGCCATTCGGTATTCTACCACAACTAATCCAAGAATGAAAGCACTACATTTCAATATCACATTTCATTCACATAAATCCACAAAACATTTCCATTTTGATTTTTATTTCTACTAACATTCCACTCAAAAACCCAATCACAAAGATTGTCCCTCAATAACCCTGTTCTCTGTAATAATCTTCTTCGGCCTCTGGTCAAACTCTTCCGCCGGAACACCATCCACAATCTGACAGTCGAAGCCAACCGCGATAAATGTAACTGGGTAACCCTTCACTGACTCAACAAATCTGTCGTAGTAACCTCCGCCATAACCTAGACGATTTCTTTCTATATCAAAGGCAACTGTTGGCATTATCACCAAAGTCTTCCGATTTTCTCCCAGCATGCGTTCCAGCTCAGCATCGTACATCAACACATCTCTGGTATTCTTTGGTTCCTGAATTCCAAATGCACCTTTGGTAAATCGGCCATCATGGAGATAGAACTTCATCTCCCTTCTGTTCTTATTGACAATCTTAGGAATATAGACCTTCTTATGTTCCTTCTTCGATTTTGTTATCAATTCCTTCAGCCTCACTTCACTTCCGAAGCTCATGTATGCCAAGATCACATCTGCTTCCTGATATTCCTCCATACCATAGATAGTCTTGCAGATTGCTTTTGAATTCTTGACTATATCTTCCTCAGAAAGCTGATTTCGCTGAGCGATAATCTCCTTTCGAAGAGTTTCTTTATCCGTTAGAGGCTTGCTCGGAAGCGACAGCTTTGCCCTGTTTTTCACATCCGATACCAGCAGGTTGCTTCCTATCTTAAAGAGATTCTTCAATCTGGTTGAGAACTCCTGCTGTTTATCAGGCGCCATATTTTTAATAGACTTCATAACCTCTGAAACAATCTTAAGTCCACCCTCACTAACATCGCTGAGAGTGCTGACACCCGCTGAATCTATTGTAGAGAACAACGCATCCGTAAATACAGCTCTCTCCTCATCATTCATGGTCTCCAGCCAGTTACTGATGGTTTTGTCAACAAACCGACTTCCATCACTTATCTTTTCCGCCTCAACAAACCCTTTTCCATAAACCAGCCAGGTCATCGGGTCGTGCTGATTCACAGCCTTAGCAGAGCTTTTCACAATCCGACTCTCATAACCGGTGGATAGAAGTACTCCTACCACTGACTCCTCAGGCATGATGCTGACAATCTTCGGCAGAATCCGCTGGTAGCCCTCCTTCTCGAGAATCTCATCTCTAAAACCAGGACCATCATTGGAATACACATTTATTATTCTCTTCTGAATATCTTCCCTGCAAAATGCACCAGCATACACTGCGAAGTTTCCACCCTTGGAATGTCCACCCAGCATCAGCTTCTCGTCAGTGTCGCCAAAATAATAATCCACATACTCCACAGCCCTGCGCTGTCCAGCTGTCTCACTCATGAAAAAGAGATTAAAGTCCTCCTTCCAGCCCACAATCGTGTTGTCAGTTCCACGAAATGCTACATAGCTTGTACCATTTGTAAGCTTATAAGTCACTGCGGAATACTGTTCTTCTCTGGAGGTGCTGATCATATTTATATAGTGGCATACTCTTGTTCCCTGAAACCTTTTGGTTGAAGCCGCCTTCTTCAGCACCAAAGGAGCAAACTTAAAAAAAGTGTCCCTGTCTGCAAGTTCTTCTTCCGTATGAATTTCGAAGTAGATCCTTGAAATCTCCTCAATTGAAAGTTCTTCATCATGCGTCACAACACCCTCAAAATCTGTGTATGATATCTGCGCAAGTATTAAGTTGTCAATGTCGTTGAAAGGATCCACATCAAATGTAATATCCCCACGCCAGTCCAGATATTCCAGAATGTCTGCCATATTTCGCCTCTCTTGATTTCACTTATATTGATATTATTTCTAATAATTGTGTTTTTCCTATTTCCTTAATATCATTCTAAACGTTAGTGAAGAATCTATTTTCTATGCATTTTCCTGCTGTACATAAGATTCTTCGTCACTCCGTTCCTCAGAATGACACTATATTATCTACCATTAAATTACCTATTATTATAACACTCATGCAATCAAAATCACATCATAGCAATTTCTTATGAAAACAGGACTAACACGATTGCTCATGTTAGTCCCGCTTGAATTTCATTTATTCAGTTTTCCTATTATAAGGTATTTTAGTTTCAATCAATCTATTGATTAGTCATCCCATGACCAGCAATAGTAATTCATTGCTGTTACGCCATATTCATAGTTAACTGTAAGGCTGAGCTCATTTCCACCATCGAAGTAATAGTAGAGATAAACGCCTGTTGAATCATAGTTCTCTGATATATAATCACATTCTCCATATGCATCAAATACATCCTGAAGTGATGAACCCCATGTGATACCCTTTGAAAGGATCATCTCTGGGAAGTTGTCTGTATCTGAGTAAGCGATATCAGCATCGAAGCTTCTTACATATGTATCAGCATATGCAAGTGTATCTTCTGTAGGATTGCATGTTGCAATGTAGAGGCTGAACCATGAATCATAATTCTCATTGTCATAGCTGTATGATGAAGCATACTCGCCTGCGTCTATTTCCTCATCATCCTTGTAGAAGTAAGACTCATCACATACCCAGTCTGAGCCAAGATCTGCAACCTTAAATGGAATTGCAAATACATTACCTTCAAATGAGAATGTCATCTTTGAGAAGTCATCATCTACTCCTGAAGGAACATCTGCAAGCTTGCTAGGTGCTGTTGACTTATCAAGAACTTCTGCGATGCTTTCGATTTCTTCGCCTTCTTCATCGTCTGAATCAGCTTCATCTTCATCTTCATCTTCATCTTCGTCATCATCTTCTTCTACTTCTTCAGCATCGTCTTCGCTAGCTTCTTCAGTTTCTTCCTCTTCTGCTTCTTCGAATTCTTCTTCAGCATCAAGGAGTCCCTCGCCGTTATCGTCGAGATCAAGGATGTACCATTTGCTTCCAATCTTACCACAAGTAAATGTGTAATCCATAGGTTCTTCTTCAGTCTCACCAAGTAATGACATTGTCATCTTAGCAGAAACATTTACTTCTGCTGCATTCTTAAGCTTAATATTTGTATCATTTTCATCATTAAAGTCTTTAGCAACATCCTTTGGATTAAGTCTCTCTGAGCTTGTAACCTCAATATCCTCAATTGCAAAGTTAAATCCCTTTAAGAGCTCAATTGTTTCATCCACATCTTCACCACCAAGGAAGTCAAAGTCCTCATTATCGTGAAGCTCTTCTGGAACACATTCAACCATTCCATTAAAGTCAAGATCGCTAAATGCCTCCATAAACTTAACTGATATTTCCTCTGCACCCTTGATGTTCTTTCCACCAAGTAAAAGAACCGCTGCTACAATAATACCAATTAAAACAACTCCTCCGGCGATAAGGCCAATGATAAGACCAGTATTTCCCCCGCCACTCTTAGGAGGCTTTGGAGCACCTACTCCTGATCCAGGCTGTCCTGGCTGCCCTGGCTGTGGTCCGCCAAAACCTGGCTGTGGTCCGCCATACTGTGAAGGCTGATCCTGATATGTCATACCAGGTCCCTGTGGCTGTCCACCAAACTGCTGTGGTTGTCCACCAAACTGCTGTGGCTGTCCACCATACTGCTGACCCTGATCAAACTGTGGCTGCTGTGGTCCACCGAACTGCTGCTGTGGTCCGCCATACTGCTGATTTGGATCATACTGTGGCTGCTGTGGTCCGCCATACTGCTGATTTGGATCATACTGTGGCTGCTGTGGTCCACCATATTGCTGATTTGGGTCATACTGTGGCTGCTGTGGCTGTCCACCGTAGAGATTTGGATCTGGTCCCATTGGATTCATATTGTTTCCGTCCATATTATTCTCCCCTCTTTTTCTTAGATTTTTAGGTTTGAATAAAATATTTTCAAACCATCCCTTTTACCTTGGCACACCATTTTTTGTCTATATCAAGTGTGCCCACACTGATACATTATATCAGTATAAGTAAAAAAAGAAAACACCCAAAATAATGAAAATGAGTGTTTTCTGTCAATTTTTTGTTCTTCAGTTTTACAAATAAAAATACGGTTTTTTAAGTAAGTTTTTCAGCTGGTTGTTCATTTAGTTTTTAACTGATTTTTCTGACTTAATCAGCCTTAAATTAAGTGAAATTCCAGTTAGAATTTAATCAAAAGATAGTTAAAATTCAATTTCTTTCAAGTATCTTGCCAGTGCGTCCTGCCAAGTTGGGAGCGGTTCGAATCCAGCTTCCACCAGCTTAGACTTATCAAGCCTTGAATTGAAAGGCCTTGCAGCTTTTGAGATTCCATACTCAGCTGTTGTAACTGGCGCAACCTCTGTAGTATATCCTGCCTGCTTATATATTTCCTTAGTGAACTCATACCATGAGATGAAGCCACCCTCATTTGTAGCGTGGTAATATCCATATTTCTCTGACTCAGCCATATCCACAAGAAGTCTAGCCAGATCAAATGTGTATGTTGGTGTTCCAATCTGATCACACACAACTGTAACTCTGTCATGTGTCTTTCCGACATTCAGCATAGTCTTGATGAAATTCTTACCATTTACACCAAATACCCAGGCAATCCTGACAATGAAGTACTTCTCAAGAGTATTAGCAACCGCCAGCTCTCCATCCAGCTTTGTCTGTCCGTATACACAGAGCGGAGCATAATCCTTGCAGTCTGGCTCCCAAGGCTTCTCACCCTGACCATTGAAGACATAGTCCGTGGAAATGTAGATCATCTTGCAATCTATCTCCTTACAGACATCAGCAATATTTTGAGTACCATCAACGTTTATAGCGCGAACCTTAGGCTGGTTTTCCTCGTCCTCCGCAGCATCAACTGCAGTCCAAGCTGCACAGTGGATAACCACATCAGGATTTACTTCTTTTATAGTCGCAAGTACCGCATCCCTATCTGTAATATCCAGGGACACATATGGCATTGTGGTAACTGCACTGCCATCAGCCGCACCACTATACTCAGGCTGAATATCACTTCCAACCCCTTCATAGCCTCTTGAAGCAAGATCATTCATAACATCATGGCCCAGCTGACCACAAACACCTGTAACGAAAAATTTCATACTATTATCTCCTTCTCAACTCATGCAATTGCTGAACCCGTCGCTTCGCAACTCCTATTCATCATTGATGAAGCTTCGCCTCATATATTTTTTATACATTTATTTCTGCTTTAAGCCCCAGAACATCTGCATTTGCATCCAGAACTGGCTGGATTACTTCACTAATGTACTCCTCTGTCTGCTGTGGTGCACGGCCTACATAGAGTGAAGGCTTCATAAGCTCCTTCAGTTCATCCAGAGTCTTGCCAAATGCAGGATCTGCAGCGATGAGCTCGAGAAGGTTATTCTCCTTACCCTCTTTCTTAACATTTGCGCCTGCTTCCATGGAGTACTGACGAATCTTCTCGTGAAGCTCCTGTCTGTCACCACCAGCCTTAGTAGCATCCATCATAATATTCTCTGTAGCCATAAATGGAATCTCTTCCATGAACTTCTTCTCAATAACCTTGTCATAAACT
>CACZRU010000179.1 GCA_902783605.1 uncultured Lachnospiraceae bacterium | reverse complement strand
CGGCCCTAGTTTTGATAAGCTGGATGGTACCAACGAACAGCTATTATTATGTTTAGTCCAATACGAATAAGCTTAAATCCCTAAGAATTTCTTTACTACTGCTTCCATCTCTTCCTTGTCACATACTGTGTCGTGGAGAACTGGAGCTGTTCTGATCTCCTCAACTGCCTGAGGAACCTTGATCTTCGAAATATCCTCAAGTGCATCAACGAGATCGAAGTCTCCTTCTGAACTGAGCTTTGGATCGATTGCTGTCACAACACTTCTTGCAAACTTATATGGGCTTGCTGTTGAAGCGATGACTGTTGGAGTTGTGTCCTCTGTCTCTGCCTTGTACTTGTCATATACATTTACTGCAACTGCTGTGTGTGTATCCAGCACATATCCATCCTCGTTATAAACTGTACGGATTGTCTCAGATACTTCATCAGATGTTGCATAGTTTCCATAGAACTGGTAGAGGTTCTTCTTCATCTCGTCAGTAATCTCATACTTACCTGTCTCATTCAGACTCTTCATCAGTTCTGAATTCTTCTCAGCATCATTTCCAGCTATGCGATAGATAAGTCTCTCAAGATTGCTGGAGATAAGGATATCCATCGAAGGTGATGATGTGAGGATAAACTCACGGTTCTTGTCGTACTCGCCTGTTGTGAAGAAATCGTACAGAACCTTATTATCATTTGAAGCACATATAAACTTCTTAACTGGAAGTCCCATCTGTGATGCATAGTATGCAGCCAGAATGTTACCGAAGTTACCTGTTGGAACAACCACATTGATCTCGTCGCCTGCACTTATCATGCCTGAAGCAACAAGCCTTGTGTAAGCATATACATAGTAAACCATCTGTGGAACCAGACGGCCGATATTGATTGAGTTAGCTGATGAGAACTGGAAGCCCTTCTCGTCCAGGTACTCAGCGAGTGCCTTGTCAGAGAACATCTTCTTAACACCTGTCTGTGCATCATCGAAGTTACCTGTGATACCTGCAACAAATGTGTTCTTTCCCTTTTCTGTAACCATCTGTTTCTCCTGAACCGGACTTACACCGTTCTTTGGATAGAATACAGCGATTCTTGTACCAGGTACATCAGCAAAGCCAGCAAGTGCCGCCTTTCCTGTATCACCTGATGTTGCAGTCAGGATAACAATCTCTTTATCTATGTTATTTTTCTTTGCAGCTGTAGTCATAAGGTATGGCAGAATTGAAAGTGCCATATCCTTAAATGCAATTGTCTTGCCATGGAACAGCTCAAGGATATAAGCTCCATGATGATACTTAACCGGTGCGATAAGCTCAGTATCGAACTTAGAGTCATATGCACCATTGATGCAGTACATCAGTTCTTCCTCGGTGAAGTCTGTAAGCATTCTGCTCATAACTTCATAAGCTATCTCCTTATAATCCATCTCAGCAAGCTCTTCAAATGGAACATCCAGTTCTGGAATTTCATCTGGAACAAAGAGTCCGCCCTCTTCAGCTAGTCCCTTAAGAATAGCCTCACTTGCTGTTGCTGTTTCATTTTCATTTCTTGTGCTTCTGTAAAGAAAACTCATATTACATTCCTCTTTCTATATATATTCCCCCATGCCAAGATTCTTTGCATGGCTTTCTAATCAGAACTACCCTCAGTTGTACTTTCTGTAGTACTCTCTGTAGTTCCTGATTCACTGCTGTTCTCGGTAGTACTCTCAGTTGTACTTTCAGTAGAGTTTGAATCATTGGAATTACTTGATCCTGATGAAGTATTTGAATTAGTAGAACTGGTGTCATCAGATCCTGTGTAAAGATATACATCCGCATACTTCTTACCAAATGCAAGCGCCTCGGCATGAGTATTGAAGAAAATATCTATATGGTTACCCTGAATAGCTCCACCTCGGTCTTCAACAGTATAAACCTGTCCGAAGATAACCAGCTTGGTTCCAAACTTATATCTGCTGTCTGCAGCAATAGTATGGTTGGAAGTTGCAAGCGCACCACTGGCAGTTATACCATTGGTTTTTCCACAACAGATAACACATGGACAATAACCTGTAAGAAGGAACTGTCCCTGATAAGATCCATTGGCACCATTTGCATATGTAGCTGTTCCGACAGCCGAATTACCGCCTGAACTGCTCCCCTTCATGGTAACTGATACATTGAAGTTATTATTAACTTCCTTAATATCATTTACCTGATATTTCTTTCTTCTGTCTCGTGAAATATCACCTGCCGACTGTTCCTCTGATACAAATGATTCATTGCTGGCAAGTAGTGCTTCAAGTGCAGCCTTATCCTTCTGCTGCTGTTCTGTCAGCTGTCTGCCCTCGCTGTAAGCACCAACGTCGGCACCAAATTCATCAGCATATACGCCATTATTGATATTCGCAGCTTCGTAGGTGATTCTGTTATACGCTGATGACAGAATATTGTCCTGATAAAGCGGGGTGATTGAAACCATCTTTGCCATAACAATATTCTGGCTGGTATTTTTTTCAACCAGTGTCACGATACAGAAAATAGCGAGCAGAAATACAACGACTCCTGAACCAATTGTCCTAATATTATTTTTTACAAAT
>CACZRU010000178.1 GCA_902783605.1 uncultured Lachnospiraceae bacterium | reverse complement strand
GAACTGGGGGCCGAAACTGTTAAGGACCTGGGGCTGAATGAGATAATTGAGGTTATCGCTGGAAGCGAAAAGGATGTGGCTATCCTCCGTGATATTATGTCGAAAATCCCGAAGGATATAAGGGATTCGCAGTTCAGACAGGAAATTATGAAGGACTTTCTGGACAGTGAAGAACTTACAAATGAAATGTCGGAGATACTGGATCATATAAAGACTCTGAAGGATTATGGAAGCAGCAGGACCATGATGAATCAGAATGATGCAATTCTCTATACGCTTCTTGAAAATCTGCGAGAGCTTTCTGTGTACGTAAATACCACGGAAGAGCTATATAAATGTCTCGATAAATACAGTGTTAAATCAGAAGGCCTTAATCGTCTTAAGGATATTCTTGGTGAGGTTATAGCTGATGAGATGTTTGAAGACGCAAAGACAGATATTGAAAAGATGCTGAATGATCTGTCGAATGTTCGTGGTGCATATATTGGCGTAAGCTTTACTCCTGATCTAAATGTTGAGCAGGTTAAGACGATTGAATTCGTGTCACATAAGATAAGGTCGAAGTATAAGTTCGCCGAGTTTGCTTTGGAAATGAGTAATATAATGACTGCTGGTAATCAAAACCTAGGTGGTCCAAAGCCGATGATAGATTCAAAGGTTGTTGATCCTCTCATGGTTACCATGACACCAGAGATTGAAAAGCATTTGAAGAGGCATTTTGTAAGACTAAAGAACTCATTTTCAAAATATGTTAAGCTCGACAATATGTCTCTTATAGAGATGTATGAGGGACTTACTTATTATATTAAGATGGCAAGATTCGGCAGGATAATGCAGGGGGAAGGAAAGGATATCTGCTTTCCGGAGCTAAGTACCGAAGCTCGGAATACAAGTGTTGATAGCATATTTAGGATAAAGAATCTTTATAATATTCGGCTTTTCATTGCAAATGAGAAGCGTATAGTAAAAAATGATTTTGAATTTAAGAAATCAGAGAATTTATTTGTTCTTACTGGACCAAATCGAGGTGGTAAAACTATTATCGAGCAGGCGTTGGGGATAATCTCTCTATTTGCGTCCCTCGGATCATATGTTACTGCGGTAGAATGTTCTGGAAGACCATTTTCAAATATACTTACTCATTTCCCAATTGATGAAAATCTGACTATTAACTATGGAAGGTTGGGAGAAGAGGCAATAAGGATTAAAGAAATTGTTAAGGCGGCAGATGACAGGACATTGGTGCTTTTCAATGAAACCTACTCGACCACCAGTGCTGCAGACGGATTGTACCTTTCTAAGGATCTGCTGCGTATACTTAAAGAGAGAGGTGTGTCAGCGATATTTAATACGCATATTCATGAGGTTGCAAGGTCCATAGATGAGATGAATAAGTGGAGTGGTGATAGCAGTCTCGTGAGTCTGGTAATGGAGATTAAGGACAACGAGAATACCTTCAAGCTGAAGAGGAGTGATCCGGAATCCAAGTCTTACGCAAGGAATATTGCGGAGAAGTACGGGATTACCTATGAGCAGATGAAATCAGAAGTGTAATTAAATCAGGTTAAGCAACTTAAATTCAGGGGGATAACTATGAGCAGAACCAGATCTAAAAATATACTTGGCATTTTCGCCATTCTTATAATGATGCATCATTTATCACAGAAAGCATCAGCATTCTGGGTTCCTGCCAGTGTGAGACAGCATGGACTTGAACCCTTTGTTCCAATTGGATATTTGTTAGTTTCATTTTTCTTTTTCTGCTCCGGATATGGACTTAGAAAGAGTATGAAGGCGGATGAGGACTACTTCGACGGTTTCCTCCTAAGAAGAACCAACAGGATACTGATGATCTTTGTTATCACAAGTATCATTTGGCTGGCAGTGAGATTCATATATGGAAATGTTTCGCTTTCGGTTAATCCGTATGGCTGGTACATCTATGCATGCATCATTCTTTACTTCGGATTCTTTTTCATTTATAGGAAGGAGACGAAGATATCCCACCTTCTTATGGGCCTTTGGATATTTATATATAGTGTCATATGCTACCTTCTCATTAAGGGGAACTGGTGGTTCAATGCCACACCTGTATTTATGTTGGGAATAATCACGGCAGATAAGGAACCAGTGGTAAATGAGACTGATATAACACCACCGGAAACTCCATTAAAAAAGAAGCTGGTGAAGATGATCATTCCAGCTGTTTTATTTGTTGTCACCTTTGTGATTAGTGAAAACTTTGGAAGCTTTTATAAAAAGCTGGGAATAACAGATTATGGAATAGTGAATATTATTATTGTAATACTTCAGATTGTATGCTGTTCCTGCTTCAGTCTCTGTGTATATATTCTGGCTTCGAGAAGGCAGGATATGGTGATGATTGTGAGGCAGAAGAGGGATGAGGCCGGTGACGAAGATGATTTTGAAGATGAACCCTATGATCCTGAAAGAGAGAAGCGCCGTAAGGAGAGGAACAAAGAGCCTCTAACATTTAAAAAGGCGGTTACATGGTTCCTATCTTTTTATGGTAGCATGACTCTCGAATTCTACTTGATACATGGACTTTTTGTTCAGATTTTCGGACATCATTTTATAGACGATAAAACTCCACCGGTATGTTATATAAAAAATATCGTCCTTTATGTGCTGGTGGTATTTTTAATATCAACGGTAGCGTCATTTCTTTTGAAGAAAGCTGGCGACCTGATCATCATGGCGTATGAACGTTTACCGATGTTTGAAAGAATCTTTGATGATCAGAAGAGACTTATTCTTATAATCCTGGGGATTTTTGTGGTGATTACAATCATTTATTCTGTTCACCGTAATAACATTTCCAAGGAAGCTTCAGTTAAGCTGGAGGAATATAAAAAAGAAAAAATCACCTATGTAAATGCCGGAGGGACGGAGGTTGCGACCTACAGTGAGGGAGAAGGTGAGTATACGATTGTACTTCTTGGCTCTGAATGGGATCCATGCCCGACCATGTATCTGATACCGATGCTGAATAACCTGAAGGATACATATAAGGTGGTGATTATCGATTATCCTGGAAAAGGATACAGTGCTGACACGGATGCAGATAGAACAGCTGATTTCTATGCAGATACTATTCATAGCACCCTTGAGGGACTAGGCGTAACTGATAATATTATCCTGGTACCAAATCAGGTTTCGGCAATATACTCATTTAGATATATTGAGAAATATCCTGAGGGGGTAAAAGGCTTTGTGGGAATTGATGCAATATTTCCAGAGCTGGCCACCAGATTCCTGGATGGAAACTACAACTCAGTTGATGAATACAGGTGGTACTTGAAGAGGATAAGTAGACTGGAGAAAATGAATCAGAAACTGCTGGTGGCAACTGGCTATGTAAGTCTGCAGACACCTATATATGATTATGTATTTTATGGGAGCGGTCTTAAGGAGTACTATGGAGTGATGGAGGAGATGTACATCAGGAATTACATGATGGACGCTCATCTGAAAGAGCAGAAGGAGATTTACGACAACTGCATGTCAGTGGAAGATTTCAAGCTTCCGGAAAATCTTCATGCATCCTTCCTTCTAAATAATACTATTAAGGACACAAAGTATTATGGCGTAGACTGGGTAGAAAAATATAACGAACTAATAACCAACAAAGATATTCAGAGTGTAACCATCATAAATGGAAGTGACTATGTGATCTACTACAATCCAGGTATTCTATCAAAGAAAATAGACGAGCTTGTAGAAGGTCTGGAGTAAATGTTTATAAAAAACGACTGAGCAAAAAAAGTCGAGAAAAGAATAAATAGATTTTGATAACATACGCTCATAAGGAGATGAGCCAAATGGAAGAACAAAGAGAAG
Organism: uncultured Lachnospiraceae bacterium; assembly: GCA_902783605.1. GTDB lineage: Bacteria > Bacillota > Clostridia > Lachnospirales > Lachnospiraceae > Eubacterium_Q. Next base: position 162 of record CACZRU010000178.1, on the reverse strand, counting down.
CAGTCAGAGCAATGCAGGATTATATAACTGAACATATTAGTGAAGAGATTACGATAAATGATCTTGCGGAGTGCCCTTCATTTTCGCCCTGGTATGCAAGGAGGCTTTTTGAAAAGCATCTGGGCATGACACCGTCGGTTTATATCAGGCGCCTTAAACTGT
>CACZRU010000177.1 GCA_902783605.1 uncultured Lachnospiraceae bacterium | reverse complement strand
TTTTTTACTTAGTAAACCGTATCTTTTTCACAATCTCATTTCCATTTTCTTTGAGCCACTTCTCCTGCACCTTATAGTTTGGAAGCACACTCTCAACCTTTTCCCAAAATCTTTTTGAGTGATTCATCTCAAGTCTGTGGCACAGTTCATGCACAACAACATAATCACGAACTTCGGGAGGAACAAGCATAAGTCCTACATTGAAGTTGAGATTCCCCTTAGAACTACAGCTTCCCCAGCGGCTCTTCTGATTTCGTATTGTGATTCGACCATATGACACTCCAATAATCGGAGCAAAGTAAGCCACCCTCTCAGGAATCACCTTAAGCGCTTCATCGGCCAGAGCTCTCACTTCTGCTTCCGTAAGAGGAACAATCTTCTCCTCCTCTTTTCTCTGTTCAACATATTTTTTCATGTTCTTGTCCAGCCATTCTCTATGGTCCTCAATGAACTCATCTATTTCTTTGCGGGACATCCTGTATGGCGCTCTGACAACAGCCTCATCCACATCCTTAATCTGTAAGGATATTGTTTTTCTTTTACTTTTTATGATTGTTATGTTCATTCTTGTTTATTCTAACTCCATGATTAATATAAACATGATCAATAGAAACATATTTAATAAAAACATATTTAATAAAAACATATTTAATAGAAACATATTTAATAGAAACATATTTAATAGAAACAAATCCACGACAACATTACTATGTAGCAGATAGTTTTGGGTATCATCAACATTCCCAGCTTCGGCTTTTCCTTGCCATAGATTGCAACTGGCATATAGAATACAAAGCTGAGTATAACAGTGATTATGATCACCATATAAAACGAAGCTGGATAGTTTACTGCATGTGATATAACGTTCAAGAATCCTACCACCGTAAAAACACCTATAAGCACAAATGGTATGTTTCGAATTATAGCCCAGATGCGGTTCGGTTCGCTGGTGTACCACTTATTCCATGGAAGGAGCAGGATTACAAAACGGATAAGTGTAAGCACAAGTATTGCCTGCTCAATCGTATAGTTATACTCCATCTCACTATATTCCATAGTGTCGCCAAGGCCAATCAAGATGTTGTAAAAAAATGTCATCGTAATTGATGATATAAGATTCCCCAGTCCAAGAAACAGCTCCTGTTTTCTCATACCGCCTCGAAAATTAACAATGATACGAGGAATAAGATGAAATGCGTCACCTCCCACAAGAAGTGCTGCAAGCATCCATCCGAAGCCATACCTGTAAATATCAAGATACTTAGGATCTACAATCAATTCATCTGTATTACTCACGCCGACATCATATTTGCTCTTCATGATAAAAACAAGTATTACCATATATATCAGATAGAACAAGCAAAAGACCCCCTCGCCAAGTCTTGCGCCTAGGGGTTTCTCTTTATTATCTATTTCATTTAATTCTGTATTAATCATTCGATAAATCGCTTTCTTTAGTTTTTTGTGTTGTTCTTTATATTGAACTTTATTTGAATTTTTTTCAGTCTTTTTATTTCTTTCGGGGAGAGAAATTCTTATACCTCAAGCACTAATTATATTATTAAAACAGATAAAACTCCTTCTCATCATCCAGCCTGAGACACGCCATGTTACCATCACCAACCCCCAGCACCTTGAATACCGCTCCACAGTCTATATCATAATAGGTACAGTTAATTTCTTCGTTATAAAGCTTACAGATGGTCCCTCCTGTATATGTATATCTACCAGATGCTATGGTTGGAGTATGGCCTGCTACTATAATGCTGTCCTTCTTTCCTCCAACCTCAAACGCTTCCTCTCTCGCATAGATATAAAACTCCTCTACAGAAGACCGCTTTATGCTGTTTGTCTTTAAATACTTTTTAAGCTCGGCTTCTTCAATATATCCCGCATGCACCACAATGCAATGTTTTCCGTTAATATCATCTTCAAATAGGTACGGAAGTTCAACCAGCGCCTTTGCCCACTGTTTCAGCTGAGTCATAGTAATATTATGCTCAAGAGCAAGACGGTGGATTGTACCATAATAATCAAAATAGAATTCAAGTTCTGGTGCCAAATGCTCCG
>CACZRU010000176.1 GCA_902783605.1 uncultured Lachnospiraceae bacterium | reverse complement strand
GAATCTGAAGAAACGGAACCTGAAGTGACAGAATCAAATGAGATGGGATCAGAAAGTGCTAATGAGTCGGAAACAAGGAAATCGAAAATTCCTGACAATGCCCGTTTTATCAGCGTAAATGATTTTAATGACAGCACAGTTACTCTTGGTGTAACAGAAGGCTTTATATTTGGAGATGTGGTGGCTGAACATCTTCCAAATGCTAGGGTTAAGTTCTACAGTACCAGAGAAGAAGCATTTAAGGCTCTTACATATGGCGAGGTTGATGGTATTGTTGATGATGATGCGATCATAAGAGCTATTCTCAGATCAACAGATGAACTCTATATGGTGGATGGATTGGTTGAAGAATCCAGCTACTCATTTATCTTTCCTAAGAATAATAAGGGCGAGAAGCTATGTAAGGGCTTCAGTGAATATGTAAGTGATATTCGTGCAGATGGTGAGTTGTCTGAACTTGATGAGAAATGGTTTGGAGAGAGAATGGACAACAAGAAGAGTGAGGATCTTCCAAGTGCGGAGGATGATTCGAAAGAAAGTCAGAAAGATAGTCAGAAGGAGAGTCAGAAAGATAGTCAGAAAGAAACACAAAGCGAAAAACAAATAGAGACTCAAAATGAGACTCAGAATGCAACAGGCACTGACGCGAAGAAGGCCTCCGGTACAGATGCGGAGAAAGCTACGGGTACTGATGCTGAAGATAAGGACGCCAAGGTCATACATCTTGCACTCTGTGATGATGAAAGTATTCCATTTGCCTATATGTCGGCTGGAAAACCGGTAGGCTATGACATAGATATCATCATTGGCTTCTGTAAGGAAAATGGTTATACGGTTACAGTTGATATGACTGACTTTGCTGAGATGCAGGAGGGTGTTGCAAGTGGAAAGTATGATCTTGGATGTGGCGGTATCACAGTCACTGACGAGAGGAAAGAGACAATGCTGTTCTGTGAGTCAGTGTACTATGGAGGAGTTGCTATTTGTACCCTTGATCCAAATGCAGATTCTGTAGTAAATGCACCTGGTTCGTTTATGACTAATCGCAGGAATATTCGTGAAGGTAAGATTGCAAGATTTATAAGACATTTTAAGAATACATTTATCGAAGGGGAGCGGTATAAGCTTTTCGCACATGGAATACTTGTTACCTTGATAGTCAGCCTATCGTCAGTAATTCTGGGGTCTATGCTGGGCTTCCTGCTCTTTAGAGGTTCCAGGCGAGGAAGTATACCTACTAAACTATTCTGCAACCTGCTTCTCTGGCTGATTCAGGGTGTACCAGCAGTAATGATAATCCTGAGCCTATATTACTCATTTTACCGAAATATGCATACTGGAAGTATGTTGGCGTCAATCACAGGATTCACATTTGTCTTTGCTGGAATGTGTGACAGGAATATAGAGAAGAATGGCAGGAGATTTGGCAAGGGCAGGCTGATAAAGAGATACAGGCTGGAGTACTTCGGTGATAAGAAATTCCTGGGGCTGCTGTTCAGAAGGGCCGGCCGTTATGTACTTGAAGATTACAGAGACGATATCATAACTATCATCAAAGTGAGCGCTGTGGTTGGTTATGTTTCTGCCTGGGACATGGTTAAAACCTTCGACCTGATAAGAATACAGAGTACAGAGACGATTATCCCTATGCTGGCGACTACATTAGTCTATATGATAATCATCAAGCTGATAACAAAAATAATAACCGTTATATCCAGAAAGTTTGGAGCTGCATAACCAGCTGGTGAAATGTTGTTTAATAACTTCTTAATATGTTGTGTGATATGATGCTGATGTCTTGAGAAAGATGTCAGCATCATTATTTTATGTTGGAATTGCACTTGGCATTTATTTAGGAAGGATAAATGGAATCGAAAATGAAATATGTACGAAAAAAGAGTAAATGGATTCTGTCATAATGACTGTAGTCCATTTACTCTTTCTTTATGTTTATTTATATAAGTTTTTACTAATTACTCAAGCGTGAACTCTGGTTCTGGGTAGTCAACCCCCTGAGTGTCAACAGTTACTGTCTTCATAACCTGTGGCTCGATTGGCTTATCTGCCCAGCCTGTCTTAGTGGTTGCGATTCTATCTACAACATCCTGTCCTTCGATAACCTTTCCAAATGCAGCGTAGTCACCATCGAGGTGTGGTGAATCTTCATGCATGATAAAGAACTGGGAACCAGCACTATCAGGCTTCATTGAACGAGCCATTGAAAGAACTCCTGCTGTATGCTTCAGGTTGTTTTCGAAACCATTTGAAGCAAACTCGCCCTTGATTGAGTAGCCAGGTCCACCAGTACCTCTTCCGTCAGGATCTCCACCCTGAATCATGAAACCAGGAATAACTCTGTGGAATATAAGTCCGTCATAGAATCCCTTCTTTGCAAGTGAGATAAAGTTGTTTACTGTGTTTGGTGCAATCTCAGGATAGAGCTCAGCCTTGATAACTCCACCGTCTTCCATAGTGATAGTGATGATTGGATGGTTCAATTCAAATTTACTTTTTTCCATTTTAGATATCCTTTCTTTTTTAATATCTTTTTTAAATATTCTTTGTTTTTGAATGTTATTTCGTTTTAAGTAATTTTACTTGATTTGTTTATTATCTCATGTCATTCTGAGCGAAGCGAAGAATCTTAATTATGATAATTCACAACAGTTCACGACAGTTCATCCAGCGTCTTTCCGTATGGTGGAAGGAATTCATCGATAAAGTCCTTCACCTCCGGAAATTCCTCAGCCAGTTTATCCAGTGCTGCGCCGATAGACTTCTTGGCAGTAGCAAACTCTGTGTTGCCAGCCTTTTCTTCCTCGATGCACTTGATGTATGCAGAAATTTTATCCGCAGCCTTCACGAGTCTTCTTAAGTACTTGTCCTCTAAAGAACCGTCAGTTTTATAAATATCTTCAAATGCAGGTCTAAGGTCGGATGGAAGCTTCTCAAGAAGCTTGAACTCAGCGATTCTTTCCACCTGCTTGTAGGCATCTTTGATCTCAGGGTTGTAGTACTTTACTGGTGTCGGCATGTCTCCTGTGATTATCTCAGAAGAATCATGATACAGTCCGATCAGTGCAGCATGATCTGCATTCAGCTTTCT
>CACZRU010000175.1 GCA_902783605.1 uncultured Lachnospiraceae bacterium | reverse complement strand
TTTTTTTAGTCTTTTTTTTAGTCTTCTTTAATTTTCTTCTTCATGATCTCAACCTTGACATCCCCCACACTGCGTTCAAATGAATCGTCCAGCATGGTATCCTCCTCATCTCCTCTCATGAACTTCTCAAAATCACACATGAAACTGATACCATTCTGTATGTTTTCATCATCCTGATCCAACAGCTCTATAGGTTTATCAAGAAGTGCATCTGTAAGGATAACTATAGTTTTCTTCTTTCCTCTAGTTATTGAAACATTCAGTCTGTTCCTGCTATAGATAAATTCTATCTCCGACAAAGCTCTCTCAATATTAGATACACCATAGCTGACTACAACAGCTTCACGTTCCTGTCCCTGAAGTTTATCAACAGTACCTATATAGAGCTTGTTCCTATCCATTCCAAGATTTAAACTAATATTATCCTTAAGTTTATTGATATGCTCATGATGTGGAGATATGATAGCAAATGCACCTTTATTATCGGAATCTCCCCAGAACTCAGCTTCTGTTGCATACCCATTCCCTGAACCATCAACTATATACTTCTTTGCCAGCTCTGTAATCTTTGTGGCAAGAGCAATCTCCAGCTCCTGTTTTGACATAGCCTTAGAACCCGATAACTTGATGAGAACCAGTGGATAATCTGGATCGAGAGCATTTAAAGCCATATTTGTAAGTTCATCATTCTCTTCTTTTATAAGCTCTGCGTCCATCTCATCAGCAGAAATAGCGAGACTTAACTTTTGTTTTCCTATCTTATCATTTGCTGCATGATATCCATTTCGGCCATCACCTTCTTGTATATCAACGTCATATATCTTCAGCCCGGAATATCTATCCAGAACTTCATTCATTCGGAAATTTTCTTCCAGCTGAAATTTATAATCCAACCCCATCTTGGCAGCAGTATCTGAATATGTTTTAAATATTGACCCATACATATCTACTGAACCATCTGGAGCCTCATATTTTCCTTTAATTATAGGAGACAGCTGATTCTCATCACCAACTATGAGAAATCTGGTGTTTGAATGTGTCCAGTCCATATTGATCATCGCATCTGCTGTTCTAACCTGCGAAGCTTCATCTATGATTACCATATCAAATCCCTCATAATCACCATCATCTAACTTATGGCTGACATACATTCCTGTGGAGCTGGTTGCTCCAACAACAAATGGTCTTTCTATATCATACTCATATCCAGATATCCAATCCGTTCTGCCCTTTTGTACTGCTCTGAGAAATATTGGAAGCTTTGGATCAACAGATCCGTCTGTAATATATCCTCTTCTTCCTGTGGCTTCATCAATAACACCGTAATCATACCACTTGTCATATACAATAACTCCATTAACATTACGGCGTACTTCCTGACCATCATATTTATCAGCTTTAATAACCTGAGGAAGCGTACTTTTCTCTAATTCATTATTCTGAACAACTTCTTGTTCCTTCTCTATCAGCTTTTCTAAGATATTATTAATTGCCGCATGTGAGTTTGCTGTCACCAGAATAGAAAGATTCTTATTATGAATCTCCTTATAATACCCACATAATGTTATTATTGCTCTTGCTATGAAATCAGTCTTTCCACTTCCTGGAGGTCCAAGAAGCAGTGTTATATTCTTCTCAAACAGCTGCTTCATTGCTTTTTCCTGTGATGTGGAGAAATCAAAGCCATCACACTTGGAATACTTCTTCAAAATATTTTGGCTCGCCTCATAGTCTAAAGCTGAACCATTTTCATATATAACTGTATATAGATTTTCTGGATATAATATATTTATGTTTCTGATACCAGATTGAATCTTATCAATAGAATAGTCTCCTGCAGTATCAATAAATCGATCCACCAAATACAGTTTTGTTCCCTTTTGATATTTTACATTTCCCAGTCTTTTTCCTGAAACATACATTTCACCATTCTCATAATAGAACTTCATATCATTGAAATAACATATGTGCTTAAGTCTAGGAACGTTATTAATAATATAACGAGAGCTTTTTTCTTTTAAATCATTTACAGCAGCCAATTCTTCTATTGACTCAGTATCAGTTTTAAGTGCGTAAGCCGCAAACCACTCTTCCAGGAAAAAATTATCCTTATTCAGCACCCTGTATTTAACTTTAAATCCTGGAACAGTTTCTGGTACCCTTTGTAAAATCCCCTTTTTATAAAAGTTTTTCAGACCAGATTCAACTTCTTCCGACACAACTTCAACCTTTAATATACTTCCATCCTCTGCAGCCTCTTCAAGGCTTCCCATTCTTACTCTTTTAATATCATGATATGTTAGAAGCTGTTCATATTTCAGCTCAATATAAAGCTTTGCCCGCCTTTGATCCATACGCCCTTGGGATGTAACAAGATAAAAATTCGATGCATTTCTTTTAAGTCCTGTATGCTTATCATCACCTTTCTGTATCTTACTTATAATATTATTTTCAATGGCTAATCTAATCTTTATAAATTTAGAAAGTTTTTCTAATTCTTCTTTTCTTTTTTCTTTTCTTTCTTTTCTTATTGTTTCTTCTGTTTCTTCTATTTCTTCTTTTCCAAGTTTCCAGATTTCATTGATCACATCACTTTTTAGTGCGTTTGATAACGGATTGGAATATTTTTTTGATTTTTCTATATCGATATTAAATGTTTCAGAAATAGCCTTACTTATATCCTCCAAATTATTTGATATATAACCTGGAATCACATATAGTTTACCAATTGCACTAGAGAGAACAACCAGAGGAAACTCTTCACTTATATCTGACCCCTGCTGTTCAGAATCGGTGATCATCTTCTCTCCCTGAAGCCAGAAGATTATTGATAGAATCTTATCTCTATAATCATCATCAATACCATCTTTTAACAGCTCATCAAAAAGACCTTCTTCCAAGTTGAAGAATTCATAATTATCCATTACATAGCACTGAACAGACAGGTATTTTTTCCATTTATCAGCTGTATTTTGTTCAGCATCAATGTCACGGTTATATTTATCTATTTTTTCAAGCATGCTATATAGATAATCTACGAATTTCTTTGTATTCTCGCCAAAATCCTCCTCAGATTCAGCTATAAATGTCTCTTCTGCACTAAAATAACCTTTTTCATCAGCTTCTATTCCGATAAATTTATTATCTTTAATCTTATCCTTATCAGGTTTCTTATTAAGAGATATTCTGACGCCATATAGGTAAACTCTATCCAGGCCAACTTCTCTCTGAGCTGTAAGTATAATAGTAACGTCCTGCCATTTAGGCATATCCATGGAATACACTGCTTTAGAATATCGATTATTACGCTCATCATCCATTCGATTTTTAACAGCCTGCATAACTGTCGACATATAATCAATTCGTTTTTTTATAAAGCCTGACTCTTCACAGATTTTTTCACTATTATCCTTATCATTTAAATAATCCAAAAAACCATCAATAGTTTTTGGAATATCCGAATCCGCACTTAGTAATTCCTGTGTTCTAATTGTCATCTGAGGCACAAGCTTTATTGGTTCATTTTCCTCTGCCCACTTTATGCAGTGATTTAGATTTCCACACCATTCACACTTTTCAGAAAAGCAGTATTTAAGTTTTTCATCCAATCTTTCACATATTTCTTCATCTTCCGAAGAATCACATGAATCCTTTAATGATTCAACAGCTCCTGGAAGTGTTCTGCTATAAAAATCATGTAAGAAGGACTGTATATCTCCCAAACTAAAAGAAGATGGATTATCCGCTTTAAACGGCCATACATAACCCATTTTGTCATTTACTACTGCATCAATCCCATTTTCCTTTAAAATAGTTTTTAGCATGTCAACATATACTGCAATCTGAATCTTATGATTTATCTTCGCACGTCTGGCATGCTTAATATCAATAACAGAAAAAATCTTTTCATTTGTTTTGGGATCAGAATCAATTCTTATCAGGTCAGATTTTGAAGGATTCCAGGTAATAAAATCCGAATCAACATTTGAAATATAATCAGATTTGAAACTATCGGTAAGATAAAGAACCGCTTGATAGATGTATCCTTCTTTTACATCTCTAAGCAGCTCAATAGTTTTTGATATGAGACGCTGGTCACTTTCCTCTCTAGATAAGCCGTCTATTTTATCAGGAATTTTATAGACTTTCTCACCTCTGGCATCAAGTTTATCAAGCACTTCTTGTTCCCATTCTATGCCAGCATTCTCAGATATCACATTGTGATTACGATCTTTTTCCCAGCCTATCGATTCTCTCTCTGAATCATTAAGTCCTTCATACACAAGATATCTCTCACATGTATGTGTAAAATAGCTTCCTATCCTCGATGGCGAAACCCTATATTTCATTTTGTCCCTCCTGATTATATATTCGGCAATTATCTCTTATTACTTCTTCGCCAGATCATTCTATTCTCTGCTTCTTTTATCAGTTCGTCACGGAAGTCAGGATGGGCTATGGATATAAGGTCCTCAGCCCTCTCCCAAGTGGATTTACCTTCCAGATTCACCACTCCAAACTCTGTAGCTATGAAATATACCTGGCTTCTCGGCGAAGTTATTATATCTCCATTAAACTGTGGAGTTATGCATGACTTATACGTTCCATCCTTTTCCTTAAATCGGGATGCCATACAGATAAATGCTTTTCCTCCCCTGGACGCTGAAGCTCCTGTCAGGAAGTCCAGCTGTCCACCAGTTCCACTTATCTGTCTTCCGCCAAAGCTTTCTGATGCAACCTGACCATAGAGATCTACCGCAACGCATCCATTTATCGAAACCATGTTGTCAATCTGTGCAATTACAAATGGCCTGTTGACATATTCAATCGGATACGCCGCCACTCCAGGATTATCATCCAGCCACTCATAAAGATCGACAGAACCAACAGCACAGCCAAATACACCTTTTCCTCTATCTATCGTCTTCAGCTTATTAGTCAGCTTTCCTGAACGATATAGCTCCAGATACGCATCCGTGCAAAGCTCAGTATGCATTCCAAGGTCCTTGATATCTGATTCAGAAAGAAGTGCACCAATAGCATTAGGAATACTTCCTATTCCAAGCTGAAGAGTTGCACCATCAACAATGTATGGAATAATATGACCAGCTATCTTCCAATCCAGTTCCCTCGGTTGAACCGGTAGAAGATTCTTAAATGGATCATGTTCACCTTCAACTATATAATCCACATCCGAAATATGAATACATTCATTGGACCCGCCATGAATCTTTGGCATATTTTCATTAACTTCGACTATTACAATATCTGCCTTTTCGCAGATAGGACCAGCAACCCCAGTATTAACCGAAAAATTAAAATACCCATGCTTATCCATCGGTGCAACACTGACCATTACGACATTCACATCAATGAAAAATTCATAATATGCAGCATTATACTGGAAAACCATGGGAATATAATAACAGAGTCCTCTGTCACAGAGCTTTCTCTCATAAGAAGAACAGTGCCAGCTGTGATATATAAAATGCTCCTGAGACTCATCACATTCAGCCACCTCAATAGGTCCTGGAATCAGATTTCCTCTTATCTTCACATCCTCCAGTTCATCTCGGCGCTGAGCAAGAGCCTTGTCCAAGAGAACTGGCATTCCAAGAGAACTGGTATAGTCCACCCAGTCTCCACTTTTTACCACTTTAACCGCTTCTTCAGGTGTACGAAGTTTATCTTTGTATTCCCTGCTGTAATCTCGTAACATACCTTCCCCCAGAAAACTAAAATCCTATTTACTCCATGTGAAGAATGTCATGAATAAATGCATCCTTTGGAATAGGCTTTGAGAAGTAGAAGCCCTGCTGATAATCAACACCTAATTCTTCCAGAAGATGAATCTGTGATTCAGTTTCTACACCCTCAACAACTATCTTCTTCCTCATCTGTTTAATCATATTTATACTGTTTGTAAGGATTGTCATACCCAGGTCACCCTTCTCAGCAGCCCAGAGTATGCTCTTATCAATCTTTACAACATCAAAATCCAACGAGAAAATCGACTGAATATTTGAATAACCTGTACCATAATCATCCATTGCAAACTGATAACCACTGGCCTTTAGTTCGGTGATAATTTCTCCCAGTTTCTTATAATCATCAGCCCCTACAGACTCAGTGATCTCAAATGTTATCATATGCTTATCAACGTTATAGCCATCTACTATCTGATTGATCCTATCTACAAAGCCCTTCTGCATGCACTGAATCATGGAAAGATTTACATTTAGAGTAGCCATCCCTGCCTTTGAAGGAATACCGCTCTCAATAAACTCACATACTCTTCCAAGAACCATGTTATCTACGTCATCTATAAGTCCCATCTGCTCTATAACAGGAATAAACTCATCTGGATAGATCTGACCAAGTTCACTATCATGAAGCCGGAGAAGAGCCTCTGCTCCATAAAGCTTCTTAGTATGAAGTTCATATACTGGCTGATAATAAACCTCAAAACCACCTTCACTCATTCCACGGTGAATAGCATTTTCTATAGATGTTCTGCGGAGAAGATAACCAAGGTCCTCCCCCTCTAACACAGGCTTATCAAGTCTCTGTGGAACCGGGCTGTCAATGAAGAAGAATACCTCCTCAACAGTTTTGAAATCATCAGGGATATTAGCCTTTATAATAACCGGATTAAGACTAGTCTTTGTCTTTCCCATATTCCAGTTACCCTTAAAACGTTCCATAAGATCATCTGCCAGTTCATCAATAGTGCAGTTCGGCTCGTAATTTTTAAACAGCTTCTTATATCGTCTTTGATGATCCTCCTGCTCTTTATCTCCCAGAAGTATAATAAACTGACTAGGATCTATGTTATAAATGTAATATCTCTGAACCTTCGTCTTAAGATATTCAGCAATATCATTTGTAAGATTATTTATATTTGTAAGTCCTATACTTCTAAGACTAGTTCCAACATCAGTAATTCTAAGACTTAAAATATCAACTCTGTTCTTAAGCTTAAAATTTGTATCCAGATCTATCTCCAGACCATGTCTATTATATATCCCTGTTTCCGGCTCAATCCTGTCATCCTCATTTTCCATGAGCAGCATAATACCAAGGGTGCCAAGTGCCTCAGCAAAAAGCTCACACCTGATATCCCTATAAAGAAACTGTATAAATAATCCAATAACTACCACTCCAAGGAAACATATAAGCGACAGTCTCTTCTTAAAGTTCATTGCATTCCAGAATCTAAAAATATTAACAATTGCAAGCACAATAAAAACAAATGAGATGAAATAAATGATCACCTCAGCCGGTTCTCTCTGAAATTCTCCATTTGGTGCATGGGAATAAACTAGTGAAGTAAATGGATTTGATATAATAAGAAGTTCCATTACTATTACTGGAACGCTGAACAGAACCACCTGAAAATCAGTTCTCTTCTTTATGGCTCCCGTCAAACAAAGCTCATAGAAGAAAAACAGCGGTGCTATAAGACAGTGGAAAAGGAAGTATAATATATGACAAATATCGTCAATAAAAAGACAAGTATCTGATTGTGTAATATACGGCCTAACAAATTCTGCTACCGCCTCTGTTATGGAATTAAGAAAGATAATACTAACCATAACAATAAAGGCAAGGTTATGAGCCCTGTCCGTTCTCTTCTGGATAAACGACTGCATAAGAATCGTAAGAGAAACTAATAATGCAGCCGCGTAAAATGCCATATGAAATTCATTTATATATATATCTGGCATTTCCCCCTATTACCCCCCTGTTTGCTATCATCAAGTATTACCTGCTTTGCGTATCAGCTTATTATATCTGCTTATCAATAATTCTAAACTCTACTCCTCCACCTGCTTCACGCCCTCGCGAGAAGGAGCAGCCACCATAGAATAATTCGTATGATAAATTACGTATCCTGGTTTTGCCTGTGGTGGTTTCTTCAGATTCTTTCTTTCAGTATAATCGATTTCTATTTTTGTTTCTAATTTAGAGATTGATTTTGAGTCTGATTTTGAGCTTGATCCAGTATCTATTTTAGCATTATTTCCACTAGAATAAAATGCCGCAAGTGAAGCCGCTTCTTCAAATACACTGTCTGGAATATCATTCATTTCTTTATCATCTTCTTTGACCTTAACAATGACATGTGATCCTGGCATCTGTTTTGCATGAAACCAGATATCTCTGCCTGTAGCAAGGCCAAATGTCAGCTCTTCATTCTGAATATTATTCTTGCCTACAAATATATCATATCCAGCACTTGATATAAAGTGTAAAGGTTTTCCTGCTACCTGTTTTCGGGCGCCTTTTGAGTTTGATTTTTTCTTAATTATACCTGCTCTTTCCAATTCACTTCTAATTTCCGCAATATCAGCGTCTGTCTCTGCCATATCCAGGGAATGTTTTGCAGAAAGAAGGTAGTCTAGTTCTTCCTTTGTCTGCTTTACAAAACCAGTAAGAGCCTCGAAGGTTCTCTTCTTCTTGTTATACTTTGCGAAGTATTTCTGTGAATTCTCCTGTGCGGTCAGATCCTTTTCCAGTGGAATAGTTATTTCCTGATTATCATAATAATTTATACATGTCAGACTATCTTCCCCGCCTTTAAGGTTATATCCGTAGGTATTCAGCAGTTCTCCATATATCCTGTATTTATCTCTGTCTTCAGTATCCTTAAGCTGACTAAGCTGGAGGTCATACTTTCTAGAAGCCCTTTCAACAGCAGTCTGGAGAACCTTTCTCATGTCAGACGATTTAGACTTAACATTAATCTGTTTTTCTTTATTATTATAAAAATCTATAAGAAGCTCTGACATGGATATTTCTGAAGTCGTGCCAGATTCATTTCCTGCTTCAGAATCCATTTTATCATCAGTATCTGTACTAAAATCCGATATAGCAACATAGTCTTTCTTAATACCGTCGGAATAAATATATTCCGGTGAATAGTCACCAGCTTTTATCTTATCTATCACCATCTTCAGGATATCAAACATCCTGTCCTTTTCCTCTGCTGATAAATCCGAAAATGCCTTTCTACCATCAATCCCTGCTTTATCCACCAGGTACTCAGCTGTAGATTTTGAAAAACCTGTAATCGACGTAAAAATCGCCTTAGGAATAGGCATAGTCTTTGAAACCAAATACTTTTCATAAGAATCTCTGTCAAATGAGTTTTTTTCACTTACAGTATTTATCTCTACAGGATTTATCTTATCTTGGGAATCCGGTGATTCATACTTCTGTCCCGGAAATAGAATCCTGAGCTTCTTTTCATCAACATCATTACTTCCAAGATCCGGCATAACTCTCCTGAGACAGTCTGTAATCATATAGTCAGAATCCGTCAAAATGATATTGCTCTGTCTGCCCATTATCTCAACTATCAGATGTCTCTGAGATAAGTCACCCATTTCATCAAGATGCTCAAATACAAAATCAAATATACGGTCAAAACCCGGCTGCAAAATATCAACAAGTCTGCCATTTCCCAGGTGCTTTCGAAGAAGCATGCAAAATGCAGGCGCCTGCATCGGTGCCTGTGGTAATGTATCTGCTATATATACTATTGGCAGGGAGTTGTTAACCGATAAATATATCTTTGTCTGTCCCTTAAATCCTTTTACTGTAAGTGTTATTGTATCATTTCCAGGCTGCTGAACCTTGACCACTCTTCCGCCAAGGCACTGCTCCTTTATTTCATGGATGATACTGCTGATTACAATTCCGTCGTATGCCATCTTTATTTCCTGTAAAATATTATTTTTGAAATTGCTGACACAATTTCTATGATATAAAAAGGGCTCCCCATTATCAGGAAGCCCCAAAGAGTCATTTTAAAGCTCGTTATAAAGCTGCTGGTAAAGCTGTGCACTCTTGTCCCAGCTGTAATCCTGCTCCATAGCCCTCTTCATCATTGCCTGCCATGCAGCCTTATCATCGAAGAAGATACGCTTTGAATAATTAATAGTATTAAGCAGCTCTCTTGCATCATAATTTGCAAAACTGAAGCCTGTTCCTGTACCCTCAAATTCATTGTAAGGCTCTACTGTATCCTTAAGACCACCTGTCTCACGAACAATTGGAAGTGAACCATACTTGAGTGCCATCAGCTGTGTAAGTCCACAAGGCTCAAATCTTGAAGGAACTAATATAGAATCACAGCCTGCATAAATCTTATGCGAAAGTTCATCACTGAAGTAAATGTTAGCCGAAAGCTTTGCTGGGTGGAAGCCCTGATAATACTTGAACATATCTTCGTATCTTCTATCGCCTGTTCCAAGTACAACCAGCTGAGTTCCGTCTGTCATCACATCATTCATAATATGATCGATGAGGTCAAGTCCCTTCTGATCTGTAAGTCTTGAAACGATACCCATTACATAAGCATTTTCATCCTCTGGAAGTCCAAGTTCCTTCTGGAGAGCCAGCTTATTCTTCGGCTTATTCTTCTTGTAATTCTTTGTATTATATTTACAAGCAATCTTGTCATCCTTTGCAGGATTAAAGATATCATAATCGATACCATTTACAATTCCCCAGAGACTCTGCCATCTAGCCTGAAGAAGTCCATCAAGTCCTTCACCATAGTAAGGTGTCTGAATCTCATGAGCATAAGTATTTGAAACTGTGGTAATCTTATCCGCATAAACAAGACCACCCTTCAGCATTGATGCATCCTTATTCATTTCCAGCTTGTCAGGTGTAAACAGATCACTTGGAAGTCCTGAATACTCCTGTATTGTCTTGATATCCCAACGTCCCTGGAACTGCAGGTTATGGATAGTCATAACTGACTTGATACCCTGGTAAAATGGATTCGATGCAAACAGGGTCTTCAGATAAACTGGAACAAGTCCCGCCTGCCAGTCATGGCAGTGAATGATATCAGGCCTGAAGCCAATACTTGGAAGGATTGACAGAGCAGCCTTGCAGAAGTAGCAATACTTCTCAATGTCCCACTTAACATCGCCATAAATATTGAAGCCGTTAAAATAATACTCATTATCGATGAAGTATACAGGAACACCTTCGTACTCCATATACATAACTCCAACATATTGCTGTTTCCAGCCAATATCCATATGAAAATGAGTAATATATTTCATGTTCTTCTTATACTTCTCAGGAAGACACATATAATTTGGAATGATGATGCGGACATCGTATTCACTTCTATCAAACTTCTTAGGAAGTGTACCAACAACATCAGCAAGACCGCCGGTCTTGATAAATGGCACACACTCTGATGCAATATACGCTACTCTCTTCATAACATACCCCTCCATAACATGTTTCTTATGTTTTTGAATAAAATAATTATATCAAAATTTGAATTCTTCTTCTAGTAATACTTCTAGTAATACTTCTAATAGTTTTCGTTACTCTGCTTAATGGTTATGAACCTTTTTATCAGATCAACACATCCACTGATTCCAAGCTCTGATGTATCAAGAGAAAGATCATAATTTTTTACATCTGTCCACTCACAGCCAGTGTATTTAAAATAATAATCAGCCTTTCTCTCATCAACTTTGGCCAGATAATTTCTAAGTTCAGCCTCCGGCATATAATGCCTTGACTGTGCTCTCTTCATCTTGAAACCAATAGGAGCATGAACAAACACATTTATCGCATATGGATTTTCCTTAAGGATATAATTTGCACATCTGCCTATGATTACACAAGATTCTCTCTTTGCGAGCTCAGTAATAATTTCTGATTGATAATCATAGATATTTCTAATATAAACCATATCATCATCAGAAACCTTCGTAGAAAGAACATCATCAATCTGTGTTGTCGGAAGTGGATTTGTATAAATTTCCTTAGCAACATCAAAAAGGGAAGTATCCTTTATTCTTTCATCATCAGCCACAGCATCATTGGCCATATTTTCATTTTTGGAAACAAGCCTCAGCATCTCGGCATTATAACAGCTCACCCCTAGCTCCTCTGCCAGACGAGTACCTATCTTCTGGCCACCAGAACAATATTCTCTAGCTATTGTAACAATGAATTTTTCCATAAGTATACCCTCCCCCAGTTGTATTTTTTTGTTAACTATTGTTTCACGATTATTCACAATTATCTCAAACCCATTCGGAAAGACAGCACTTCGTGCTTTTCCTTATTCCTCGATGTTTGTGTAAACGCTCTCTACATCATCGTCAGCGTCAAGAAGATCCATAATTCTATCCAGGTTCTTCTGAACTTCTGGATCTGTTACTGCCACATAGTTCTGTGGGATCATAGTAACTTCTGCTGAAGCCATTGCAATGCCCTCTTTATCAAGTGCATCTCTGACTGCTGAAAAATCTGCTGGTGAAGTAATGATTTCAAATGAATCATCTTCCTCTGCAAAGTCCTCTGCTCCTGCATCAAGAGCAATCATCATAAGTTCATCAGCTTCCATCTCAACTTCTTCCTTATCGATAATAATCTGTCCCTTCTCATCGAACATATATGATACACAGCCTGTAACACCAATGCTTCCACCACCCTTTGTGAATGCGCTTCTTACATTACCTGCTGTTCTGTTGTTGTTATCAGTAAGACACTTAACGATGATAGCAACTCCGCCTGGGCCATAGCCTTCATATGTATTATATGAGAAATTTACATTTTCAAGATCGCCGGCAGCCTTCTTGATACCTCTTTCAATTGTATCATTTGGCATGTTGTTTGCCTTTGCCTTAGCAATTACATCACGCAGCTTTGAGTTATTCTCAGGGTTAGGTCCACCCTCCTTAACTGCTACTGCGATTTCTCTTCCGATGACTGTAAATGCTTTTCCCTTTGCAGCATCGTTCTTCTCTTTTTTAGCTCTAATGTTTGCAAATTTTGAATGTCCTGACATTTCTTTTTCCTCACTTATTCTTATTATTTCTATATATTTTTATGTATTTTTTTACTATTCTCTTAGCAATTTTTCTTTATCCAAAAAGATTCTTCGCTCTGCTCAGAATGACATATTCATATATTATTAATTATATTTTTATTATATTTTTTCTTTTATTCTTCTTTTATTCTTCTTCTGACTCTGGATTCCTAGTTATCTTCACTGACTTAATCAGCATGTCTTCAATGGCCAGAGATTCAAATGAGAATCCTCCATAATCAATCTTTATATTCCCTTCGTCCTTCGGAAAACCTCCCAGCTTGTATAAAAGGAAGCCGTTCAGAGTTTCTATATCTGTATCTGGAAATTCCAGACCTTCAATCTCATCTTCTAAGTCATGAAGTTTTATCATACCATCAACTACATAACCATCTCCAATTGTGGCCTCACGAACCTCCTCAGTCTCAGCATCATGTTCATCCCAGATATTTCCAACTATCTCTTCGAGAACATCTTCAAGAGTAACTAATCCATCTGTCTGGCCATACTCATCAAGAACTACCGCCATATGCTTCTTTTCCTTCTGCATTTTCTTGAGAAGCTTCAAAGTATCATAGGCAGGATGAATAAACAGCGCATCTTCAATAATATCACCCACAGGTGTTTCCGGACTGTGAAGGTAGGTTTTTGTCATATCTTTAAGATGAACAATACCAACAATATTATCTATCTCTTCTTCATATACCGGATATCTTGAATAACCGCTGCTGAGACAATCCTCAATTATATCGGACACCTTGCTGCTGCTATCCACTGCATATATCTTACTCCTGCTGGTCATAATCTCCCTGACCTGCATGTCGTCAAGATCCAGGATGTTGGAAATCATTTCCACTTCATCCTCCTGGATAAAGCCCTGCTCATGTCCTTCTTCAACCATAGAGAGAATCTCTTCCTCTACCTTTTCTTCGTCTTTTTTCTTAAACATAAAACTCCCTACAAAACTTGATACTCCATTGTACCATAAAATGAGCAAAAATTATATATTCAACTAATCAATCAGATAGTTTTTCGCACTGACTTCTTTTCCGCCCTTAAAATACACTCTTTCGACTCGGCGGGAAATATTACAAACTGCTTCATAATTAAAGCTGTTTGCAGGCTCTGCTATCTCTTCAACGGATATTGAATTCTCTCCCTGAGTTCCAAAGAGAACAACCTCGTCTCCAACCTTAACCTTTTCAAACTCAAACTTTCCTTCGTCTATACCTGTAACATCTACCATTATCTGGTCCATACAAACCCTTCCAAGAATTGGAGCATACTCTCCATGAATAAGTACGCGTCCCTTGTTTGAAAGAGCCCTGGAATAACCATCGGCATATCCCACTGAAACAGTGGCAACCCTTGTATCCTTATCCGTCACATATGACCAGCCATAACCTATTCCTCTTCCAGCAGGCAGTGTTTTAACATGAATAACCTTCGACTTAAGAGACATTGCCGGCTTTAGCACTACTGATTTATCTATTTCCTCAGAAGGATAGAGTCCATAGATTACGATGCCCAGTCGTACCATATCAAAACCATCAGAATGAATCTCCATAGCTCCGGCACTATTATCTATATGTCTTATAGCAAGCTCTGCACCCTGCTTTTCCATCTCTGAGACAAACCAGGAGAACTTGTCGTACTGGGTCTTTGCATCTGATTTATCTATGTAATCAGCCTTAGCATAATGGGTAAATATGCCTTCCACTTCAAGACCATCCATATCGTAAATCTTCATAGCAGCCGCCACACCTTCATCATCACACTGGAAACCAATTCGACTCATTCCGGAATCCACCTTGATGTGCACCTTTGCCTTTTTTCCATCCTTAGAAGCAATTCGAGACAAAGCATCTGCTTCCTGAACATCATATATTGCCAAAGTAATATCGTAATTAATAGCGATAACGAAGTCTGACTCATCTGTATATCCCAGAATCAGAATTGGTGTCTCTATACCAGCATTTCTAAGTTCTACTGCTTCATCTATACAAGCCACCGCATAGTAATCTGCTATATCACTAAACTCCTTTGCCAGCTGCACTGAACCGTGACCATATGCATCAGCCTTAATTACAAGACATACCTTTCTGTCAGTCGGATTAAGAGCCTTTACGGTCTCTATGTTATATCTTATTGCATCTAAATCAATATCTGCTTCAACTCTCCTAAATATCATTTCACTCACCTTTTTTAGTTTCATCATTTGAAAAACGCAACTAGTATATTATACCACAAAAAGAGACGCGTTCACGCCTCTTTTTTGTCAGTCTTGAAATTATGTAAACCTATTCTGTATATTCCTTATACTTCTGTTCAAGCTCTGTGTCAGTTATCATTGTAACACGACCTTCGTCATATTGGGACATAACCCAGTCATAGATCTTATGAACAAGCTCATTATTTTTTGAAAGTTCTGACTCACCATGCTGTTTTCTATATTCATTAACCCAGAAAGCAACTCCCGCAATTCCGGAGGTATTTGTGATTGAAACTCTAGGAGGACGATTGAGAATTGCTCCGGTGTCAAAAATATTATATATCTCAGGATTCTTCATCATACCATCTGCATGAATGCCTGCTCTCGTAAGGTTAAAGTTACTTCCCACAAATGGTGTCATAGGCGGAATCTGATAATTAGTTTCATTCTGGATGTACTCAGATATCTCAGTTATCACCTGGGTATTCATTCCATTCAATGTTCCACGAAGTGATGCATATTCGAATACCATAGCCTCAAGTGGTACATTTCCAGTTCTCTCTCCTATTCCAAGAAGAGAACAGTTAACTGCACTGGCTCCATACATCCATGCTGTAGTTGCATTTACAACGCCCTTGTAGAAATCATTATGGCCATGCCACTCTATCATCTCAGATGGAACATCTGCATAATGCTGAAGTCCATAGATTATTCCTGATACACTTCGAGGAAGAGCCGCTCCAGGATAAGGAACACCATATCCCATAGTATCACAGGCACGAATCTTAACAGGCACGCCACTCTCCTTTGACAGTTTCATAAGACTATTTGCAAATGGTACTACAAAGCCATAGAAATCTGCACGGGTTATATCTTCAAAATGACATCTTGGGTGAAGGCCAGCTTCAATACACTCAGACACTATACCCAGGTATTTTTCAAGAGCCTCCTTACGAGTCAGACCCATTTTGTGAAAGATATGGTAGTCTGAACAGCTTACAAGAATTCCTGTCTCTTTAATACCAATAGACTTAACCAGTTCAAAATCTTTTTGAGAGGCACGGATCCATGTTGTTATCTCAGGGAACTCATATCCAAGCTCAAGACATTTCTCAAGAGCCTTTCTATCCTTCTCTGAATAAACAAAGAACTCAGTCTGACGAATCATTCCGTTAGGACCACCTAATTTATGAAGCAGTTCATATATATGTACCATTTGTTCTGTTGTATATGGAGCCCTGGACTGCTGTCCATCACGAAAAGTAGTATCGGTAATAAAGATATCCTCAGGCATATTCTCAGGAACACGGCGATAGTTAAATGCGATCTTAGGTGTTTCTGTATATGGAAACATCTCTCTGAAAAGTTCCGGTTCGCTTATATCCTGAAGCTGGTAAATATATGGGTCCTGCTCCAGCTTATAGGTTTTACTGCTTAGTATAATATCCTTCATCACTTTACTCCTTCTTTAATTCTAAAAATATATGTACAAGTTTTAGCAGATATTGTATTATGTGTAAAGTGAATAAATATGATAATAATAATTCATTTTTTCGATAAT
>CACZRU010000174.1 GCA_902783605.1 uncultured Lachnospiraceae bacterium | reverse complement strand
AAAATATAAGCCTTGTTTCAATCAATAATCTATCACATTCCTCTACTAATAACAATGATTTGATATTAATAAATATTGTCATTTATCTGTTGACTATATTGTCAATATGTCGTATAATTGACAATATAGTCACAGCATCATTTTTGTTTCACTTAATATGTTCACTTAATATATTGTACAAATCATGAACACAATATACGTAGTTCCTTACACTTAATTAGAGGTATCTTATGGAATTTTATCAGTTGATAGATACATATATAAATGAGATTGGATGCAGTGCAAAAACTCTAGCTGCTAAATCCGGAATTTCTGCATCTGTTATAAGCAGATATCGTACAGGTGAGAGAACCCCTTCTCCAGATAGTGATATTATTGAAAAGCTGGCGAAGGGAATTAGTGCGCTTTCTAATTTTGACGAAAAAACAGTTTACAATCAGCTGTTTTCCTCTCTCTCAACCAAAACAAACTTTGCTGATCAGGCTTTTTATAAAACAAACAAACTTATAAATGAGCTTCATTTAAAACAATCAGACATAGCCAAGTCTTTAAATTATGATGCTTCATTTATATCACGTGTTCTATCCGGACAGCGCTACCCGTCTGACGTGGAGACTTTTCTGGAAGAAATATCCTTATATCTAGCAAATAACGTAAATTCTGAACAGATTCATAGTCTTTCCGAGATTATTTTTGTACCAGAGGAAGCTCTGTCCACTGTCGAAATAAGAAACTCATATATACTAAAATGGCTTCATCAGGATAACACTTCAACAATTAACTTTTTGAATAAACTGGACACCTTCGACTATAATGACTTTCTTAATATAGATAGTCTGCAAAATTTAAAGCTTTCTCCAGATACATACCAGGTTCCAACAAGCAGACATTACCTTGGAATCGAAGAAATGAAACAGGGGGAGATTGATTTTTTCAGAACTGCAATTCTTTCTAAATCAACAGACGATATATATATGTATAACGATATGTCCATGATGGATATGATAGATGAAAGCTTCCTTATAGAGTATATGAAAGGACTAGCTTTCCTTGTTAAGAAGGGCCATAAAATCCATATGATCCACAATCTGAACCGTCCATTTCAGGAGCTTTTAGTTGGTCTTGAAACATGGATGCCACTTTATATGACTGGACAGATTATTCCGTACTATTTCGATAACATTAATGACCCTGTTTTTAATCATGTTAATTATTCAGCCGGAACAGTGGCATTACACGGAAGCTGCATACAAGGTTTCAGAAATACCGGAATCTACTTCCTGACAAAACAGGAGACACAGGTTGAATACCTCAGAGTTAGAGCCCGGGAGATGACACACATGGCTACTCCACTAATGAATATATATCAACAACCCGACAGAAATGAATTCTATAAGGTATTCCAAGAACTTATCGATTCGTCTGACTCATTTTCCAGTGTCCTTTTTGCACCTCCGCTGACAACCCTGTCAGACGAACTGCTTGAAAAAATTATTGATAATTATCTTGAAGATAATAAAAATAAGGAAATTGAAAATGGCATAACCAAGGAAGCCATACTTCAACAAGTTAATTATACTCACAAGATTGAAAATGAATTCTTTAAAGATCTTCTTTCGAAAAAACCGGTAAACACTAAGTTTCACATTTTGACTGAGGAGGAATTTAAAAAAAGACCAACCTTTATTCCTCTTGGTCTTGGTTTCTGTGATATAAATCTTCCATATACCTACGAAACATATATGGAACATGTTGAACTAACCAGAAAAGCTGCAAATGAAAATCCTGCACTTACCATGGAGGAGCTTTCTCATCCCGGCTTTAAAAATATTCAGATTAGAACAGGAACCAGTGATTCTCCTTGGGTTCTAATATCTAAGGGTATGTCCCCTGCAATCCATTTTCTGATCAAGAATCCTGTACTGACAAATGCAATTATCAATATGGAACTTCCATTTAGTAATTTTGACACAGACAACTGATAGGTGTTATACTTAGCCATAAATCATAAAGCATTGAAGTGGCAAAACTCAACTATTTGAATATAATTTAAGAATATTATTATTGAATATATTTGAGTTAACCATGAATAATAAATCTAGTTAATTAGGAGTATATTTATGGTAATTAGTACACCTGTAACCATCCTTGTTGCAGTTCTCCCTGCGCTGGGAATGATGATATTTATATATCTTCAGGACAATCACGAGAAGGAGCCTATCGGTCTTCTGCTCAAAATATTTGGACTAGGAATTCTGTCTGCAATTCCAGCAATTATTCTTGAATGGATTGCCGAAAAAATCCTTGGTGTAATGTTTGGCGGTGTTGGTGAGATTGCTTATCATGCAATTTCTGCATTTTTTGGTGTTGCAGTAATTGAGGAAGGTGTCAAATTCCTCGCAGCATATTTCCCAACCTGGAGAAATAAACACTTCAATTATACATTTGATGGTATTGTATACTGTCTGTTTGGTTCCATGGGATTCGCCGCCATTGAAAATGTACTTTATCTACTTATGGAAGGATCTGGTACCGCACAAGGAGTAATATCTCTTGGTGTACAAAGAGGTCTTCTGGCAATCCCTGCACATGCAATGTGTGGAATCTTTATGGGATACTACTATGGCCATGCAAAATATTTAAAATCCTATGGAAACAGAAGAGGTGGTCGTATAAGTCTTCTTACAGGATTTCTCATCGCATGCTCATTACATGGATTCTACGATTTCTGTCTATTTACTCAGAGAGCATTATTCTTTACTCTCTTTGTAATATTCGTTGTCGCTGCTGATATACTTACTATCATAAGAATCATAAAAGCCCGCAAAAATAATGAAAAGATGTATGTTGCTCCTCAGTATAGACAGTACTGGGCTGGCCCTGCAGCAGATCCATATCAGGCATATGGTGGATATGCCGCTCCTACCTATGGAGGATATAACTACACTCAGCAAACTAATAACAATAACCAATTTGCTCCACCTGTAGTAGGTCAGCGAGAAAATTATAACCCTCAGATTGTTGGTCAGAACACTAACTATCAGCCAAATCCAATTACTCAACAGGCAGGTTCTTCAAACTATCAGCCTGGCACAGCTTCCCCAGGTTCTCCATACAGACCTCAAGGAAGTGGACAATACGGCCAGCAAAATAATATGCAGTTTAATCAACAGCCAGCTTCTCAATATAACCCTCAGGGCAATACTCAAGCTTCTCAGTATAACCCTCAGACGAACAATCAAGCATTACAAAACACAGGGGC
Source organism: uncultured Lachnospiraceae bacterium (assembly GCA_902783605.1). Lineage (GTDB taxonomy): Bacteria > Bacillota > Clostridia > Lachnospirales > Lachnospiraceae > Eubacterium_Q. The sequence goes on along the minus strand of CACZRU010000174.1, from coordinate 438 downwards.
TCAGCAGTTTGTAAGGTATACTTCCGAAGAAGATAAACCTCAGGGTAATACAACTAACTATTCCAATATTTCATATGGAACAAATGAACCTAGAATGATTACTCCACCACCTATTAAAGAAATGCAGCTCCACTGCCCAGTGTGCAGTGCTATAAATAACTTCCATGCTTTCTACTGCAATGAATGTGGAGCATCACTGCATCAGCTTTAAATCTACTTTTATACTTTTAGTATAATGATCACAAATGAACTTGACCAAGCTAGACATTTAAAGTAAAATATGTCTGTTGTTTTAAACATCCGTCTCTGTAGCTCAGCAGGATAGAGCGTTCGCCTCCTAAGCGAAAGGCCGGAGGTTCGAATCCTCTCAGGGACGTATCAAAAAAGCCATATAGAAACACCCTGTATTTATGGGACATTTTCTACATGGCTTTTTTT
>CACZRU010000173.1 GCA_902783605.1 uncultured Lachnospiraceae bacterium | reverse complement strand
GAAAGTATTACTATTGTTGAGATCACAGCAGCTCAGAAGAAACAAACCTATATCCATAAGGTTCTTATTTTTGAGACCCCTGAGGATAGTTTTGACGACGGAAATATTCGTGATCTTAATCGCTTAGGCGGCGAGATACGCTCACAGTTGGCAAGTGCGGGTATCTCAAACAAAAATGCAGTTTTTGTGATGAATTCAACAAAGATTGTTAACAGAGAAGTTGTTATTCCTGCAGTTCCAGAGAAGAAGGTTGCTGCACTTATTAACTCAAATGCTTCAGAGTATTTTCCTGTTAATAATATTTCTGATTATGTTATCGCAAATACTGTTCTTGAACAGTTTACTGATGAGAATGGTGCAAAACAGCAGAGAGTTATGGCTGTTGCTGCTCCAGAAATGATGGTAAGAAGCTATTATGATCTTGCATCAGCTGCTGGACTTAAGGTTCAGGATCTTGATTATATTGGTAATGCAATGCTTCAGTTGATCAAAACACAGACAACTGAGCAGTCAACCACTATGGTTATTCAGCTTGGTGCTGAGTCTACAGTTCTTAATGTAGTAAATGGGGATAAACTTCTCCTTCAGAGAACTGTACCATACGGAACAAATCCTGTTGTTAATGTTGTTATGCAGGAGAAGGGCGTTGATGCCACAACTGCAATGACAATGCTTCAGAATGAAAGAATCATTACAGTAGATTTTGATGATAATGAAGCAACAGGAGCATTTAGATATCTTATTAATAATATTGGACGTGTTATGGATTTCTATGCTTCAAAGAATCCAGACAATCCTATCGATGATGTATTCCTGACAGGTGATGGTGCTCTTATTAGAGGAATTGATGGCCTTTTCAAGATTCAGCTTAATGTTTCTACAAGAATCATGGATAGTCTTTATAATGTTAAGTTTGATCCTTCAATTGATCTTAGAGTTTACAGCCCTGTATATTTAATAGCTCCTATCGGTGGTGCTCTTAATCCTATGGGATTCACACTTGGCGCATCTGGAGCTAAGACATCAAGTAGCGTAGGAATGGGACCATTTATTGCAATTCCTATTGTTTGTGGTCTTATTGCTGCCGGTCTATGTTTCTTCTTTATTACTAAAGAAAATCAGCTAAAGAATGACAAAGCTGCTCTTGAAAGACAGATTCAAGAAAAAGAATATATAGAGGAAATTATTGCTGAAAGAGATGAGGCTGAAGCTAAGGCTACAGATGTTGATGCAATGTATTCTTCTACTTATAGACTTAATGAGCAGGCTTTAGAGTTTATCAATGCTCTTGAAAGCAAAACACCAACAAATATCAATATTCTTTCTTTCTCTGCAGGAACAGAAAGTATTTCAATACCAGGTGTTGCTTCAAGCTATGATGATATTGCTGATTTTATTATGAATCTTAAGACAATTAAATGCATAGATGATGTTTATGTATCTTCTATAGCACAGACTCTTGAGTATGGTGCTGGTGCTACAAATGCATCTGATGGAGAGCAGTCATTTAACTTTACATTAACATGCGTTTATACAAATCCGAATGCATCTGCTACAGATGCAGAGGAAGAATAGTAGGGGAGGACATAGAATATGAGTGATTCAAATAAGAAGATATTATTAGTTCTCTTGGGTATAGCCTTATTAGTTCTTTCTATTGTATTTGTGGTTAAACCTAAGAAAGAATCTATTGATAGTCTGAATAGTGAAATAGCAACACTTCAGGCAAGATATGATGATCTTTGTGCTAAAGAGCTTCAGAAGGATCAGCTAATTGCTGAAACTGCTGAGTTCAATAAGCATTTCGATGAAGAAATTCAGAAATTTGCTAATGATCTTGATCAGGAAAATACAGTTATGTTCCTTAAGTCTGTTGAAGAGGATTGTGACTTTGTAAACTTAGGAGTATCACTTCCTAGAGAAGCAAATTATTATGTACTTGGACAGGGTGCTGTAACTTCTCCTGATGAAGTTGATGAAGAAGAAGATGCTTATATCGTAACAAGTGATATTTATTCAATCAGCTTTAGTGGTACATATGAAGGCGTAAAAGCATATCTTGATTATGTACTTAATTACAAATATAGAATGGCTTGTGAAAATATTACTATTGCATATGCAGAAGATGCTGAAGCACCAGTTGCTGAGTGTACAGGTACAGTTCTTCTTGATGCTTATTCAGTAAAGCATTCTTCAAGAAAGCATGATGTTCCTTCTGTAGATGTTGAAGAAGGTAAGGAAAATATTTTTGCAACTGAAGGTACAAACCTTCCAGCAAGCGCTGGTTCTTCATCACATGATTCTGATGATGGTGCATCAATTGCAACAAGTCATAATGTGGTAATTCTTTTAAATGATGCTGCTAATGATGCTGCTTCTGGAATAATCGTAGCAGCTGATGAGAGCAAGGAAGATACTTATGTAACTTCTAGTGAGAACAAAGTTGAAACACTTGATATAACAGTTTCATCAGAAGATGACAAGAATTATGTTACTTATAAGATTGGTTCAAAGAGTTATAAGACAGAAGTACTTTCATCAGATGTAACAATATATGTTAAGTCTTCAAGCAGAACTGGTGATGATGATAAGAATGGTGTCGATGTAAAGCTTAGCAATGATACTAGTCTTTCAGTATTTATCAAGGTAGTTGGTGATGATTCTTCTAATCCAAGATTTAAGTTATCTCAGAAATCTGGATCAGTTAAGACATATTAAAAACACAAATAATACATAATTTAGACTTACTAAAGATATACTATTATAGTATATCTTTAGTAAGCGTTGTTTATGGAGAGATTTATTGATTTTATAAGGTGTTTGTTCTTATAAGGTAAAAGTAGTGAAAAAGATTACAAGCTAATGATAAATAGCTTAGATCGGAGTGTTTATGGTGGCGATTTTGAATAACAAAAGAGTAAGAAGCAATAAAGGATACAGCTTAGTTGATCTTATGATTGCTATTGCAGTATTAGCTATCCTTATTACACCTATCGTTTTGCATGTCATGATGACAATACAGACTAGTGCACAAGCAAAAGAGAAACAGTATACTGTTGATAGTGCAACGGCTGTTATGGAGTATTTTAAACAATCATCGATTGATGACATTAAGATGAATAAGAATGTTACAGGGCTCGTTAATGTTTCTGCTGTAAATTCTTCTCAGTTTACGTGCAAAATATATGTAAATGGTGTTGATACTGGCAAGACTGTAAAATATAATTGTACTGATTTTTCTCTTGATGATGTTCAACTCGGAAGAGCTAAAAATAATTATAATAGAGCTGTTGTAATGACAGATCTTGCTAATAAACTTCTTGCTGAAGGATATAGAATTAATTATGCTGTTGATGACAAAAATTCAGCATCATATAGTTCAGATACTTATGACAAGATTTCTAATAATTCTTCTTTCAAAATACAGAGTGATCATTCTGCTGTAATTTTTGATAATAATAGTAGTCTTACAAGACATATTACAGCAGTTGATTGTGTTCCTGTAACAGGATCGGGATATGTAGATCCTAACTCTGTTTCTCTTGGAAATATTCAGGATTTAGATTCAGATAAAATCGCTATTATAGAGGGTGATGAAACTAGACTTGATCACAGATTTGAAAGTGATCTTGTTGCAAAGATTCTTGATTATGCATCTAGAAATGCTGGTCTTATTGATGAAGATCTCTTTAGTGATACAACTAAACTCAATACATATATTGTTGACCTTATTAGATCTCCTTCTAATTCATTTAGTAGAATGATAATGATTTCTGACACTATGAGAAAAACTACAAGTGGAGAAACATATTATCATGTGGATGTAAGTGTTAGATATTACTTAAGTTTTGCAAGAAGCGAATTTAAAGTATTCAATGGAAGCAGTTCAGGAGATCTCACATATACTGTTATGAACAGAGATTTCTTTACTAGTGAACCACCTGATATATATTTGGTATATGAACCATTTATTATAAACTCTGGTTCTGGAGATTCAGAATATGCATTCAAGGATTATATAACAGTTCATTCTGATCCATATACATCTGGAAAAATGGATGGTTATGATCCAGCGAAGATATATCTTGTTAAACCAGAAAAATCATGGCAGAGTGTAACAGGTGCTGAAAATGGAATAAGCGCTTATACAGGTGAAGAATTAGAGAAGAGAAAAAATGTTTATTATACACTTGATGCATCAGGTGGATATAGTCCTGTAGAAGTTATAATTAATCAACAATTTAAGCCTGTTGATATGGGTAATGGAACAACAGTAACATATACTAATGATGATTGCTTACCATTACAGGTAGTAACAAATATAGCAAGCTACAAGGATTCTACAGATAATAAGTGGAAATTGTATGATCAATTTGAAACTGATGATGCTTCTAGCGACTATCCAAGGATTAAGACCTCAAGTGGAGAGGGAACTAGAAGTGAATATCCATCTACCATATCATCTATAAAAGATGCTGATGGTAATGACGCAAAATCAATTGTTTGTCCTCAAAATGAAACAAATATAGACGGTAAGGTATATAATATTACAGTTATGTACGAGAGTCCTACAGGTGACTTAACTTACCTTACAGGTGCGAAGGGAGCTGACTAAATTGAAAAAGATTTTTAGAAAAATTAAAAATAGTTTAAGAAATAGCGGCTCAACTCTTATACTAGTTATAGTTGCGCTGGGGTTTGTAGGTATATTAACAGGTTCTCTTCTTACTGCTGTTGCATATGCTTATAGACAGAAACTTTATGATTATAATGCTAAGAGTAACTTCTATTATCTGGAACAGGCTATGGACGAGGTTTATGCCGGCGTCGGTAGCAAGACTATGGAGTATATGAATGAAGCCTATGAAGAAACAAGAGAAAAGGCTGTAAAATACAATTTAAAAACTCATGAATATGAAAATATCGGTAATGAAAATGCCAACGAGATGTTTAAAACAGAATTCATGAATAAATTTGCCTCTGCTCTTGATGACAATACCTTTATTCCAATAATAGTTTCAGGTAAGGTTTCTGTTGATGATGGAGTTGGAAAAACTATAACAGATTGTATTTCCAACTATAAGAATCCTACAGATGCTAACTCAAAAGGTACAGTTGAGTTAGTTACTGATGACTTAAGTGTGGTTGTTTATTATACTGATGGTACTAGTGTATCATTATATAAAAATGATCCAGCTGGTGCACTTGTCAATAGTTTATCAGGTGGAAAAATTATCGCAAAAGTTGTTATAAAAAATGTTACTTTAAAGAGAACAGCTAATTATAACCGTTCTACTGCAAATGGTAATTTTACACAGACTATTTCTACTGATATAGAAATTAGCAGACCTGATTTTGATGTATCATTTGATGGAAGTACATCAAATGTTAATAATCTTTTCAGTTTCTGTCTGTTAGCTGATTCTGGTGTTGAGATTAATAAACAGCCAGGTTCTGTACTCAGTATCAATGGTAATGTTTATGCTGCAAGTGATTTCTATAATAAGAGATATAATGATTATGATGGAAAGAATGATGCAGATTATAAGACAGCTCTTCCATGGAAGAGGGCTGATGGTTCAGAGAAATCTTATACCATGAATAAAGTCACAAATTATAGTTATGTAGATAATAACAATACTACACTATATAATAAGAACGATATTGCAAATGCAGTTCCATATAATGATGCAAAATATGATGGTAATAATGTAAAGAGTAAATATTCAGGTTTTTATATTAATGGAAATACAGTAAATATATTTGCTAGTAAGATTATCGTTCCAGGAAGTATTGCTGTTATGGATGCTGGATCTCTTTCAGTATATGGAACAGATGGAACTCAGATTACTCAGGCTGAAGTATGGGCTGATGAAGTAGTTCTTGATGGTTCAACAAAGGGAACACCTACATATTCAAGTGATAGTTCTGTAAATGGTCTTAGTGATACTAATAAGAAGTATGGATCAAAGGCTGACTTTACTGCAAATATGTATATTAAAGATGATACTCAGATTGAATCTGATTATTCAAGATTTAGATTAAATGGATCATATTATGGTTTCGGTGATTCTACTGATGCAGATCCAAGAAAGTTTATTCCTACAACACTTATTTCATCTGGTACAAATGGTGGAAATATTTACGAAGAATATGGTAATTTAGGTGCTGGAAAAGGCGATGGTAATAAGATCAGAGCTCATTATAACAGTAGTGCATTTATCGTAAATGGTGAGCATGCAAATGTTAATCTTATTGATACAAAGTCTATCTATATCGCAGGTAGATCATATATCGAACTTTCAAAGCTTAAAACTGCTAAGGATTCTACTAGTTATAAAGCACTTATTGGTGAAAATGGTGCAGTACTTACAGAAACTGGTGGACCAGCATACGCTAAGGTTACATCTACATCATTGACATATGATTCAGATATTCAAGATTATAAAACTGGTGAATCTTTATCAATTAAATCTAACCAGTTAGCATATAAACCTAGTGCTGCTCCTGTAAAGGAAAAGTATATTAAAGATTCAGAAGGTAATTTCAAAAACACAGTAGAAGATTCTTATACTGGTGTTTCTTATGAAGAGTATTTTTCATATCTTTCTGATGATTTGAAGGGTATGGAGCTTTTTGCTAAATATTTTAATATGGCAAGAGTTTCATCAGATGGTAAAGGTGGAAAAGTTCCAGTTGTTTATACAGAAGAAAATTACGTTAATTTAGCTGGTAAAGATGTTACAAAATATTATTATTATTTAGATTTCCAGTTTGCATTTGATAATAATACTTTTGATACTACTAAATTTACTAAGTCTACTACAGATACATCAAAGATTTATCTTAAATCAGCAGATGAATTATCTAAGTATTTCATTATTGATTATTATAATTATCTTGCATATGTTGATGAATATCATACATTTGGTTCAGTTGCATTCCTTGCTTCTCATAGCGGAATAGATACTGATGTTTTAGATAATGAAAATCTTGTAACAATTGGTGGTACTGAATTTAAGAGAACAGATTCACTTGTAGATCTTATGGATTATGAAAATTATTCAGCAGGTGCAATTGGAACAACAGATAATATTTATTCAAGCGGTGCTGTAACTACATCATATAATAAAACAGCTACAGGAGATCTTGGTACTCAGGCTGGAAAAGTTGCTATTAAAAATGCTTTAACTAGTGAGGATAATGTAACATTCTTTGTTCAGACAGATACTGATTCAAATATTAATAGTACACTCTTAGGTTCAACTGAAGACTCAACTAGTGATACAAAGATTGATGGAACAACAACTGCAGCTAGGATGTCTGATGCACTTGATCTTTCTGATGAATATGAAGAGCATTATAATTATATGAAGTGGTCCTTACAGGATTTACCAACAGCTAATTCAACAATTCCTGATTCTATGAGTGAATCTCAGTTCGTTCGTAAGGTTGTTGAAGAAAAAGGTACGGTTAGTCTTACTCCACTTAATAGTTATTTCAATTTTGATCAGATAGTTGACCATGATCCTGATCAGGGTAATAATGCTACAAGCATTAGTCCAGATAATCTTAAGCTTTCATATAATTCTGCTGAAGGATATAGTGAATATAAGGTTTATGTTGATTACAATGATGTTCATATAAGTTGTCAATCACCTGCTGAAAATGGTAAGATCACAGGAATTATAGTAACAAAGGGTGATGTTTACTTTGATCAGTTTTATGGATCAGATGAGTATAAAACTGTGAAAGAGTTTAATGGTATTATCATTTCTGGTGGTAAAGTATATGTTAACAGTACTGTTACAAATATAAACTCTTCTGAGCTTTGTAAAACTATAATGAACCAGTGTATAGTAAAGTCACAGGATTGTTTAAGTGATGATGCTGACAAGAAGACTCAAGCAATCAATGCTATAAAGGTATTAGAGCTCTTCAAGGATTATGAAGATTTTGGAAAGCTTCAGAGAAAGATTATCGCTGATCCTTCACTTGCAGATGATCTTTCAACAGACAAATTTAAGAATATATCAACCATAGACTATTCAGATGTTATTAGATATAACAACTGGATGCGTAATGTGGACTAAGGAGGGCGTATGGTAAATAATAAAAATAAAGGCTACTCTTTAGTAGAAATGATTATAGTTCTTGCAATTGTTGGAATTCTTGCTACGATGTCACTTATATCTTTAACTCTTATTAATAATGCAAGAGCTAAGGATGCATCTAATAAACTTGGTTCTGAACTAAATCAGATCAGAAAAAAATCAATTGAGATGACTCCTACAAAAGAAGAAATAAATCTATATGGTGGAACATATTCGGCATCTAAAGAATATAGATATGGGATGATCATCTATGAAGATACTGGGAAATATGTATTATCAGAGGTTATTTGTGAATATGATACTACTAACAAATGTTACAAGTACCTGAATCTTGGAAGTGCATTAACTACTGATAATACTACGGTTAAGTTATCTTCTAAAGTAGGATTAACCTTTAAGGGTAAATATACTAAGTTTAAAGATGGTACATCGGTTACATGTTCAGACAAGACCCAACCTGGTGTTAAAACTTCGGATGATGTAGTTTGTGTTATGTTTGATAAACATGGTAATTGTTTATCCGGTTATGGAGATTATTTCTTATCAAAAAAGAACGCCAATGAAGTTGCTAGAGTAATTGTTAAACAAAATGGCAGTATAGTAGTTCGATAGAGAGGAGCTGAATATCGTGAAAAATCTACAACGAAATAAAGGATTTACGCTGGTAGAGCTTATTGTCTCTATTGCAATTCTTGCCTTCATTATAATAGCTGTTGGCGGAATCATGTTTTCAAATAATATCATTTATCGAAAAGAAAAAGCTGACTTAACTGTTCAAAGTAATGCTCAGGATATTTATAACAAGATAAATGAAGATATTATGCAGGCAAAGCATGTATATATTGAAGGTTATGTAAGCAGTACTAAAGTTGATTTTAGTAGTAATAAAGTTGCAGTATCTGCTAACACATATGCCAAAAGTGAGTTCTTGTTACCTACTGATAATTATATAAAAGATAAATGTTCAGGTGACTGCACTTCAATGCTTCAGGGTAATATGGAAAGAAATCTAACTAGTAGAGAAACAATGCTTTCGGGTATGTCTGCTGCTGATGAAGCTTTCTATAGAGGACTTTTAAATACTCCTGAGTCAGACATTGAGGCAGCACTTAATGCTTGTACTTCAGCTCAAGTAGATACTTATAGATCATTAAAGTACTATTCAGCTTCTGAATTTGATGATATTAAAAAAGCAATGAGTGATGATGAAAAGGCTGAATATACAACTTACTATAATAGAGTAAGGTATTTTGATTCACAGCAGATAAGCGAAGAGGCAACTTTCCTTAATGCTCTTCCTAAAAAAACATATTCATCGTTTGACAGCCTGATGACAGTAAGTGGAGGCAGTCAGACATATGATTATCTGTATATTACAAAACTTGTCTTAGTTTTTTCTCAAAAAATAGATACATCATACTGTGATAGTACTACTAAAACAAAATATGATAATTTAGTTGCGGCTGGTGAAAAACCAAAGGATGAAGTTACAGTAACTTATACATTTGGTGGTGGTGCTGGTCATGAAAAAGAAATATATGTAGATTATGATTATAAATATATGACTGCACTTAATACATCTTCATTCTCAGGCATCGATAATGAGGTATTAACTAAACAGCTTAATTATGCTACAGATGCTTCTGGAAATGTAATTCCTGGCTGTGAAGCACAGATAGATGCCGAAAAAGACAGTATAAAACTATTTTTATACTTCGCAGATAATAGTATGACTTATACCGATAGGGGTATGGTTAAGATAAGAAATTCTTATGTATTACATGATGCAAAGTAGGAAAGGATAATACAAAATGAGAAAAATTAGTAAAAAATTATTAATAGGTATCATTGCGTTACTGGTGTTATCTGCAACTGCTTTTGCAGCAATTACATTTTCACTTGCAGATGAGACAAATGATGCAAGCCAGTTTGCTGTATATGCTGATTCAGCACCTTCTACAATTATAGATTATATAATTGAGAATTCTATATCTGCTGATTCAAAAGATCCAACATATCATATCTTGGAGCTTGGTTCTTCAGATACACCTTCAGATTTACAGAAACTTGTTACGTCTGATGGATTTCGTCAGTATGTAATAAATGCAAATAAGAGCTCAGGATATTCTGGTACGATGCCGGATACAGCTTCTATAGAATACATTTATTACAATGCAACTGAAGGAAACCTTAAAAAGGTTAATGCTGATGGCTCAACAGCAGCTGCTACAAATGATGAGATTACACAAGCTATACAGAAGGCTGATCTTTGTTATCTAAGTAATGATGCTTCAAAGATCTTTACTAATGGAAATGATATTACTGAGAATATAAAGATAGCTCTTTCCTCATATGCTACAGGTAGTCAGAAGCCACTTATCATTGATAGTCATAATCTTACACAGAAGTATATTGGTATTACTTCTAAGACTATGGAAACAATCGCTACTAATGATTTTGCAAATTATGGTACAACATATAGTACATATAAGTGGCCAGATGATAAGTCTGCATCAGAGTTTTTTGATCTTACAGATATGTCATCATTGTTCCTTCCAATTAATGGTAGAACAGCAAAAGCTAATTCTTGGACTAAGCTTAATGATTCAACATATGTAGCTAAGGTGCTCACAATTCAAAATGGTGCTGCTGATAATGCTTTAACTACAAAGATTCAGGCTGGTATTGGTGCAGCTTTTGTTAATCCAGATGATTCTTTAGATCCTTCATTTGATGTATCTAATACATATTATGTAGAGAATACTTCAGCAATTTATACTGGATATGTAGGACGTTATGGAACACCTACAGCAGTTAAGTTTGAAACTTGTGATATTAGTTCAGCAGCTGGATTAACTGATTTAGGTAATCCTGCTAAGTATAATTTAACATCTTATGACTTTGTTATCGTTGAAAATGGAACAAAGGGTGTTATATTTACTGGATATGATAGTGCATATAATTCATTAATTTCAGCTATGAATTCAGACGTTCATATCTTATATAGTAAGGGACTTATTAGTACAAGTGGTTCTGGTTCTACTAGTGAAAATACAGCAAGTAACTATAAATATGTTTATGATAAGGTTGCTACATCTACAGATATTGCTAGATATGGATATATTCTTGTTACTACCAGAATTAAGATGTCCTCTTATGCTGTAGCTGTTAATGGATATGGTGTTAAGGATATTGCAGATGTTATAAATGCAGGTAAGTTTAGAGGTATTGGTGGTAATAATACTGATGATGCATCTAATATTTATACTGCACTTGAAATAGAACCTGCTTATCCAATTAATACAGATCTTGCAAATGTTTTTGCTGATGATTCCAAAACAGCAGGAGATAATAATCCTGTAAAGAGTTTTCAGGATCCACAATCTTACTATACTCCTCATGACGGAGGTGCTGGTTATTCTAAGTCATTTGCTGAAAACAGCTTAAGAAATAGTTGGAACTTTGGTAATAACAGTACAATGTATGGTGATGGAGGTTTCTATTATTTGAGAACAGATGGTGTTCTTGATGCAACATCTGATGAAATATCATATGATGGAACAACGTCACTTACTGATATGATCGAAAAGAATGATTATGGTACAAGTCTTACACAAGACAATGCTAGAAATATTGTTGATTACTATAACTGGAGTCTTTCTAAAGCTAAGGTTGCTCATGCACTCGGTGTATCATATGATGAGGTTAGAGTAGTTCATATGTCATCTACAGAGTTTGCAGCCAGCAAAGACACACTTCTTGATAGTTATGATATGATATACTTTGGTGGAGATACATCAGCTATCACATCTAATTCTTATCTTCATTCTATTAAGAATGGCATGCAGTTCTATAGAATGTATCGTCATAATGGAGATACATATAGTTATCCAACTGATAAGAATGGATATGTTGCTAATACAACTGGTGTTCTTGTTGGTAATGATATAACTGATGATAAACTTAAAGAGCTTAAGGACTATGTAAGTAAGGGAATGCCTGTTATTTTTGATAAGGCTGTTACAGAGGCATTTGCTAAGGATACAGAAATTGATCCAAATTCAAATATATATGATTTCTTTACTTATGCTTCAGGTTCTACATTTGCTTCTAATAATGCTCTTTGGAATTTTGATAACAATTATACAATTAAGCTTGCAAATATTGATGGATCATATGGTGATACTTACAGTGGTTATGTTACTGTTTTTGCAAAGAATACAGCTGATGAATATGATCCTGATCCAAGTGATCCTACAAAGAATGAAAAAGATGATATTATTGGTGTAAGAAGAATATTAAAGGCTAGTGGTCAGGATTCAGATACATTCCTTAGTTCAAATCTTGAAGATGCGACTGTAGGTGAATCCAGTCTTTCAAAGATTATAAAAGATCATCAAAGACCACGACTTGCTGTTACATCAATGCCATCAATGTATGTTGAAGGCAATAAGGATACATGGCTCAGCAGTAATGTACTTGAATTTACCTATAAGATAAATGGCGGCACAACTGGTAATGCTATGATTTATATTGATGATGATGGTAATGGTCGTTTTACTGAGGATGATCCTCATAAACCTGGTAGTGATGGTAAAATTACTTATACACTTCCAAAAGATTATTTCGGTGTTGTATATTGGAAGATAATTGTTGAGGATCCAGTTACAGGATGCTCTGCTTCTACAACTGGATGTTGTAAGGTTAAGAGAGTGGATCAGGAGAAGATGGTTGTTGATCTTCTTGAGATTACTCCACCTATGCAGGCTGTTGAAAATAATAAATCAACATTATTATTCTGTTATGAATGTCAGCAGACTAGAGGAATCCTTCGTGGTAATAGAGCAAGTACAGTTGGTAAGTATTCTAATGACTCTGTAACAGGACTCACATCTGGTTTTAAAGATATGAGTGGCAGCATCTTTAGTGAAACAGCAAGTGGAACTATTGGTGGAATAGATTATAGTGATTATACATACGATGCGCTTACAACTGCTATATCAGCAGATGCAGTTAATAAGTGTGATATTCCTGAACTTGCTGATAAGGGTGATTCTATTAATGATTTTACAGAATATGAAGTTCAGAATAATCAACTTGGAGTTCACGATCATAAGTTCGGTATAGTAAAGTACTACGAAAATCTTTCTCTAAATGGTAAAACTGGACTTGATGATTGGACAACAAACTGGTTTGATGAGATTAAGGATGATTATGTAGTAAATACTACAATTATGACAACTCGTGAATATGAAAGAGTTTGTGCATTAGTTAATAGTATATATAATGGTAAGTCAGATACAGATAAAGAAACAATACAGTCTGAATTCCAGACCAGAAAGACTGAATATCAAACCTATTATAAGGTTATGAGAGAGGTTATTAATGGTCATGATGATACCAGTACATATACTGATTCAAAGGGTAATGTTAAGCATTATATTCAGGCTTCTGACTGGTCTAAGTTTGTTGCATTCTTAAAGAATGCACCAACAGATACAACAAGTCCAGGACTTGGAATCTATGATGAGGATGATATTCAGAATTTCAAAAATGCTTCAGCTAATTTGGATGCATACCTTCTTGGTTCTGATAATGGTGCATCAAGTGCTAACACAATTGCTTCAAAGGGTCAGACAAGTGCGGATCTTTGCTTAAAGGAAATTAAGTTTGAGACTGATAAGAGTATTGAACCTACTGAGAGAAGTTATTATGATTTATTCAGTTTGGTTAATACAGCTAGTGGAATAGAGAGTTTCTATAGTGGATATTCACAGAGATACCAGATTTGGAGAAACGCTAAGGTTCTGGAGATTTATTTCAAAAATCAGTATGTTAAGTATAGTCTTCTTTCATCCGTGAATACTAAGCCTACTGGTAACACTGTTGATTCAATTAAGGATAACTATATTAATCTTGAAGATACCTTTAACTGTGTAGTTATTGGTGCAGCTGAAGATTTTAATGGTGATGATATTAATAGAACAGGTTGTAACGCACTTCTTGATTATATTAATGACCAAGGAAACCTTATTCTTTTCCATGATACGCTTACTGCAACTAAGGGTAACACTGCTAATATGACAAAGTATCTTAGTGATGCATTTGGTCAAAATGCAAGACACCAGGAATATTATTATGAATCATATCAGCAGATTGAGAATTCATTTAGAGTCACAGTTGGTGGTATTACTAAGACGTTCACTGTAGCAACAGATACAACTGAGGTTACAATTAATGGAACAGTTGGAGCTGGATCCAATAAGTCTATAGAGGCTCTTGGAACACTTAAGGATGGTAGCACACAGACTTCATCAAGTAGTACATTAAATGCCACAACAAAGAAGGCTGATGTTTATATCTGCATGAGTGATTCTGGTGTATTAAGAGGAGTTAAGGTTGTTGAAACTGAAGGTGGTAATACTTCAACCACAGTAACTCTTACACCATATCTGTGTAAAGGTAATGTTTCTGATTCTGCCGCAACATTGAAGGCTAATCTATGGAATACAAATGAATATTATTGGCCACCTGTAAATACAGCGGATTATGCAACATATGCCGGAGATCTTAAGAATGTTAAGCTGGTAGTTGGTGGTGCAGAGATAGAGCTTCCTTGGAAGATTAATGGTGAAGAAAGTGTAACAGCTTCTACAGCTTCATTTACAGTAGCTGATCCTACAGTTACATCATATGGAGCTGGATTTACTACTAGTACCCAGATTGACCAGAAGATAGTCGTTAAGGTTACAGATGGTGCTGGTAATACAGCAAGTGGTGTTGATGTAGTATTTAGAAATACTACTACTGGTGAAACAGTTAGTGCAACAACTGTTGGTGGAGAGGCTGTATATACATTCTCAAATATGGAAGGTAATGGTCCAATGCATGTAAGGGCTAAGAATCCATATAGAGATAGTGAGTATTATATCAGTCCAACAACAGGTAATAATTGTCCTAATACTTATACATTAACTCTTAGAACTGCTCTTAGAGATCAAAAGGACAGTGGTGGTAATATGGTAATGCCATATAAGTATACTGTTCTTGATAAGAATTCAGAAGATGCAGAGTTCTTCTTACATGGTGATCATGATATGAGAGATGCTATTCATAGTGCAGTTAGATCAGTTACTGATAAGACATCTCAGACCAATAAGGGTATTATAACAATGTATCCATTTACTATTGGTTCAAAGATGAAGGTAAGTAATACTACAGCACAGAGCTATGCACTTGATATTGATGATCCTAATATGACAGTTTATTATACTCTTGGTGGTGGTACATCTGGTACACTTTCATCAATGTACGCTGCTGATCCACATAATGGTGTAGATAATTACTTCCTGTATCAATATGGAGCAATTACTTATACAGGTGCTGGTCATTCAGCTATTACAGGACTTGGAAGAGATAATAATGATGAGAGACGTCTTTTCATCAATTGTATTGTAAATTCAGCTCGTAAGAGTACTGCTGGACCAGATCTTCGTCTCTATGATGTTGATAGTGATATGTCACAGCATGATGAAGCTGGAAATCGTACAGGACTTTGGAATGATTATGTTGAGGTTGTAACAGATGGTGAGTCTGATTACAAGTATGTAATTGAAGATATTGCTGATCAGGTTGACTTCTCATTCCTTCCTACAATGACAACAGGAACAACATTTGATCATGTAGAAATCTTCTTTGATATTAACAGAGAAGCTTCTAACAGAAATGTTTACAATGATGGTGAAGATGTCAAGATCTTTGAGTCAGAGAAGAGTGCTGATGTTGATTCAGAAATTCTTACTAGAATTACAACTGGTAGACCTGCTACTGATGAGAGAAATAGAATAGGCTTGTATCTTGATACACCTGATCCACATCTCATTACAGATGGTTCTGGTAATCCAAATCTTGTACTTAAGGAGAGTTATTTCAACAAAGCTAAGAAGGCATTCATAGTAGTAACAGTATATGATAATAAGGGTAATACAGCTACAAAGACATTGAGAGTAGAGTATAAACCTGAACTTCTAGAGCTTAACTAAGTTTTAACTAAATAGTATTCTTTTGTAGAAATAATTAAACAAAATAGTACAATAAAATAATAAAACACCCTAGGCAGATGATTTGTCTAGGGTGTTTCTTTTATAAGAATGTTTCTTTTATAAGAATGTTTCTTATTATATGATTATTTGATTTAAACAAAAAAACAGTCAAATTAATGACTGTTCTTTTTTGATTATTCATTTTATTGATGTAACTATTGGTGTATATATATACTCTATTTGAATATTCTTATTAAGCTCTTGAAACATATTCACCAGTTCTAGTATCAATCTTGATTGAATCTCCCTGGTTTACGAAGAGAGGAACCTGAAGAGTAGCACCTGTTTCTACTGTACAAGGCTTTGTAGCATTAGTAGCTGTATTTCCAGCTACACCTGGCTCACATTCTGTTACCTCAAGTACAACATTGATAGGTGGCTCAATTGAGAATACCTCACCATTATGGGAGTAGAGCTTACATGTTTCATTTTCCTTAACAAACTTCATATCTTCAGCAATCATCTTTTCGCTGATTGGAACCATATCATATGTTTCTGGATCCATGAAGTAGAAGAGTTCTCCATCTTTGTATGAATATGTCATATCCCTCTTCTCAATATGTGCAGTTTCGAACTTATCTGTAGGTCTGAATGTACGTTCTACAACACCACCATTCTTAACGTCCTTAAGCTTAGCTCTAACGAACGCTGCTCCTTTACCTGGCTTAACGTGCATAAATTCAATTATCTGACAAACCTTGCCTTCAATTTCTACGGTTACACCATTTCTGAAATCGCCTGCTGAAATCATTGCAGTACCTCCTAAATATTTTCTTATATATCTGATCAACTTATATAGTTGATACAATCATTTTTGTGTTTTACACACTATCTTTGATATTTTAATATAATGGCTTTATTTTTTCAACTTGTTTTTTTATTTTTGGATTTT
>CACZRU010000172.1 GCA_902783605.1 uncultured Lachnospiraceae bacterium | reverse complement strand
TCAGATATTTGTCATGGCAAGAGTTGCCAGTTCGGCAGTAAATGATATTAAGACAGATGTGTTTGAAGCTATGAGCAAGCTGTCACTGGACTTTTTTGTAAATAAGCAGACAGGTGGACTTATGACCCGTGTACTTAGTGACTCAGAAAAGGTCAGGGACTTCTTCATAGACGGACTTCCAATGATCTTTGTACATGGAATAACAATAATAGCTACATTTATCGTTATGTACAGATTAAACTGGCAGATGGCTCTGATTGCCTGTGTACTTCTGCCTCTTCTGGTCTTTCTTACTGTAAAGCTTCGTCCGGGACTGTGGCTTTTATCCGGTAAGAGACATCGCGCAGAAAAATCTGTTTCAGGCAAGGCAAATGATAATCTTACGGGTGCTCGTGTGGTCAAGGCCTTTGGACAGGAAAAAGCCGAGATAAAAAAATTTAGTATACCTAATCAGCACCTGGCTGATGCTGAAATCAATATGGTAAGACATAGAAACCGTATTGCTATTCTTTATAATCTGGTGCAGGAAATCTCCAGCATATGGATATGGATCATAGGTGTATTCTTTGTGCTTAAAACAGACAAGATAGATCTGGGTGTACTCATAACCTTTGTAGGATATGTTATGCAGCTAAATGGACCAATGAATTTCTTTGCATGGGTTTTCCGTATGTGGTCAGACAGCATCAATTCAGCTGAAAGGCTGTTTGAAATAATAGATGCAATTCCAGATATTCAGGAGAAAGAAAATCCTGTAAGACTTACAGAACCAAAGGGCGAGATAGAACTGAAGGATGTAACATTTGGCTATCAGGTTGGAAGACCGGTTCTCAAGAATATAAACCTTAAAGTAAGAGAAGGTGAGATGCTTGGTATAGTTGGTCGTTCCGGAGCGGGTAAGTCAACTCTGGTCAATCTTATCTCCAGACTTTACGATGTGGATGAAGGTGTCATCAAGATAGATGGCACTGATGTAAAGAACTTGTCACTTTCAGATCTGAGAAAGAATGTGTCGATGGTATCCCAGGATACTTATATCTTCATGGGTTCAGTAGCAAAGAACATAGCCTATGGAAATGAGAATGCTTCCAGGGCGGATATTATAAGAGCTGCCAAGCTGGCAAGTGCTCATGATTTTATATCCAGGCTTCCGGATGGCTATGACACCATAATAGGAGCGTCAGGGAAAAATCTTTCTGGTGGTGAGAAGCAGAGGATATCTATAGCAAGAGCAATACTGGCAGATCCAAAGATTCTGATACTTGACGAGGCAACTGCCAGTGTGGACACAGAAACTGAGAAAGCGATTCAAAACTCGCTGAAATACCTGGTGAAGGGGAGGACAACACTTTCCATAGCCCATAGACTTTCAACACTTTCAGACGCGGACAGACTGATAGTTATTGATGGCGGACGAATAGTCGAAGAAGGCACGGAGGAAGAGCTTGGCAGACTGGAGGAGGGGATTTACCATAATCTCCTGGAACTGCAGACTAAGTCCCTCGCCTTGGAAAGTTCATTTTAATATTAGATACTGTGAACGGTTTTCAATGGATGCCGGCAGGTGTCATTCTGAGCAGAGCAAAAAATCTTTATACAATATGAGGAAATGAAAAATGGCAGAAGATACAATTAATATATATGAAAAAAAAGCTGAGGAAATGACAGCTTTACATATCATTTCCAAAGAGGATAAATTTACAGAAACAGAAGGTGGTTTTGTGAGCTTTGATTATGACGGTGTTCACTATGACCGCATCAAGGTTGTCAGACTTTTTCCATTTACCGATGCTGACAGATTTATCTCAATCAGGGAACATGGAAATGGAGATAGAGAGATAGGCATAATTGAGGACCTTAGCGACATGACTGAGGAAACTCAGGCTGTCTTGAAGAAGCAGCTGGATCTTTGCTACTTCACTCCTGTTATTGAGAAGATTTATAACATCAAGGATGAGTATGGCTATGCTTATTTTCATGTTTTGACAGATAAGGGTGAATGCAAATTCACTATCAACATGGGTTCAAATGCGGTTGCAAAGCTTTCGGATACAAGACTCATTATTTTAGATGTGGATGAGAACCGCTTTGAGATAAGAGATGTTGAAACACTCTCCCAGAAAGAGAGAAGGATGCTTGATCTCTTCTTGTAGAAAAAAGTAGTAATATTATGGGATTGTCATTCTGAGGACAAAGTCCGAAGAATCTTTATATAGAGGTTAAATATATGATTTTAAAATATATGCTTCCGAAGAGTTATGAAGGACGAGTTGCTCTGTCGGAGGATGAAAGAATATATTATTCTCTGCCGATAGATATTGATGCTAACGGCCGGTGGACGGATAATGCATTCTTTGTTGTTACAACTAAAAAGCTATATATTCTCATGGGTGAAGATACAAAGATATATGAGATTAAGGACTGTGAATCAGCCGTGGCAGAGCCTGGTGTAGGTGGAGGGATTTTAACAGTTAAGCATCAGGGAATCGAAAAGGTGCTGGTGCATTATTCCTCTAAGCACCTTAGCAGGTATGCTTATATTGCCAGAGGAATTAATATTCTAATATCAGGCAGATACGAAGAGGTTGTAAGTACTGAATATGAAAAGACTTGTCCAGTCTGCGGTCGGGCTATACCGGGAACGAAGAAGTGTCCTAAATGCTCCAAGGAGGGCGGATTCCTCAGTTTATTCCTGAGAATGGCCAAACCATATAAGAAGGGCTTCTTTGGTGTTTTTATGCTCATGGTTATGGTTGCAGTAACAACCCTTCTTAATCCTGAGATTCAGAAACACCTTATAAATGATGTTCTTAAGCAGAACGGAGGGATGAGAGAGGCACTTATGTACCTGGCCATAATGTTTTCACTTAGTGTAGCGATTGTGGTTATCAACATACTAAAGAGTAACGCATCTGCCAGCCTCGGTTCCAGAATATCAGCTGACCTCAGGGAAGAGCTCTTCCAGAAGGTGCAGAAGCTTCCACTGGAATTTATAAATGACAGACGACCTGGCGAATTGCTTAACAGAATAACGCAGGATACCAGGTTCATAAGTGATTTCATGGCCGATGTATTCTGTAATCTCTTTGCAATTTTATTCATCTTCATATGGGATATTATCTTTATGCTGATACTCGACCTGAAACTGGCACTTCTTATATTTACCATAGTTCCAGTGCTGTCAATATTTATGTTATCGATGCAGAAGACAATCAACAGGATATTCCACCTGCAATTCAAGAAAAATGATGATGTAGCCAGCGACCTTCAGGATGTGGTATCTGGAATGAGAGAGGTTAAGAGCTACGGAAAGGAAGAGGATGAATCAAACAGATTCAAGGTGGTTTCCAGCGAGTATGCACTTATACAGATGAGAAATGAACGCTTCTGGGCAATGTTTGACTTTGTAATCTCATTTCTTATGGGAATGGGAGTTGTAATAGTTGTGTATTTTGGTGGAAGCGATGTATTTGCTGATAAGATGTCAGCAGGTGAACTATATCAGTTTGTTTCATATACACTGCTCCTGTTCCAATATGTTGGCTGGTTGGGAAGACTTCCAAGAGAGGCGTCAAGACTCACCAGCTGTCTGGAAAGAATCTATGATGTTCTTGCGCAGGAGGTTCCTAAGGAAGATCCTGCTGCTAAGGCATTAGCCATAAAAGGAGAAGTAACATTTGAACACGCTACTTTTGGTTACAAGTCCTATCAGCCAGTTCTTGAGGATATCAATGCTGTTGTGAAGCCTGGTGAAATGATTGGTATAGTTGGAGCGTCCGGAACAGGTAAATCCACACTTATCAATCTTCTTATGGGGCTCTATAAGATAGATGATGGTCGTATTCTGATAGATGGAAAGGATATGAATGAGATAAGTCATGATTCTTATCATTCACAGATTGGTGTTGTGCTTCAGGAGACCTTCCTGTTCTCGGGGACAGTTATTGATAATATTAGATTTTCAAAGCCTGATGCAACAATTCAGGAAATCATCAGGGCAGCGAAGCTGGCAAATGCACATGATTTTATCAGCAAATTGCCAGATGGTTACAATACCTATGTTGGTGAGAAGGGACATACTCTTTCAGGTGGTGAACGCCAGAGGATAGCCATAGCAAGAGCTATACTTCCAGATCCAAGACTCCTTATCCTTGATGAAGCAACTTCAAGCCTGGATACAGAGAGTGAATTTATGATACAGAAGGCGTTGGAAAGACTGACAAGTGGTAAGACTACTTTTGCTATAGCACACAGACTGTCGACGCTGAAAAATGCGGACAGGATAATGGTTATTGATGGCCATAGTATAGCGGAGATAGGAACTCACCAGGAACTGCTGGATAGAAAAGGCATTTATTATAATCTGTATACTGCACAGATACAGAAGGCGTAATGAAAATAAAAAAGGCTTGATTTCGATTATAAAGAAATCAAGCCTTTAATTATTTAAGTTAGGTTAGTGAATCAAGAATCATTTATCTTTAGATTATTTATCTTTAGACTATTTATCTTTAGACTATTTATCTTTAGACT
>CACZRU010000171.1 GCA_902783605.1 uncultured Lachnospiraceae bacterium | reverse complement strand
CTTTGTGCAAAGGCAAAGGCTGCATGGGATGCACTTACAGATGCACAGAAGGAGCTGGTAGAAGGTGAAAATGCTGATCCTGATTATTTTGGCAGAGATACAGGTGATGCTTCTAAGGATGATCCATTAAATGATGATGGTATCGGTGAGAATGAAATCCTAGTTGTCAGCTTCGGTACATCATTTAATGACAGCCGTGCTGAGGATATAAGTGGTGTAGAAAAAGCTATTGCTGATGCAAACCCTGATTGGTCTGTAAGAAGAGCTTTTACTGCACAGATCATTATCAATCATGTTCAAGCAAGAGATGAAGAGAAGATAGATAATGTTGAGCAGGCACTAGATAGAGCTGTAGATAATGGAGTAAAGAACCTTGTAGTTCAGCCTACACACCTTATGCATGGTGCAGAGTATGATGAACTTACAGAAACTCTTGATAAGTATGCTGACAAGTTTGACAGTGTAACAGTAGCTGAACCTCTCCTTGGAGAAGTTGGTAGTGATGCATCGGTTATCAATGATGATAAGAAAGCTGTTGCTGAAGCGGTTGTAGCCGCTGCTGTTGAGTCAGCAGGATTTGACAGCTTAGAAGCTGCTGCAGATGATGAAACAGCATTTGTATTCATGGGTCATGGAACTGCTCATACTGCAAAGGTAAGTTATAGCCAGATGGCAACTCAGATGAAAGAACTTGGCTATGAAAATGTATTTATTGGTACAGTTGAAGGCGAGCCAGAAGAGACTGCATGTGAAAATGTAATTGAGGATGTTAAGGCGGCTGGTTATAAGAAGGTTATTCTTCGTCCGCTTATGGTTGTTGCTGGTGATCATGCTAACAACGATATGGCTGGTGACGATGAGGATTCTTGGAAGAGCATGTTTGAAGCGGCAGATGCATTTGATTCAGTTGAATGTCAGATTGAGGGTCTTGGAAGAATTAAGGCAGTACAGGATCTATATGTTGCACATACTGCAGCTGCTCTTGAAAATGTAAAGGCATCAAGCACTGATGCATCTAGTGAAGAGTCTAAAGAAGCAGCAGTTCTTGAGGACGGTGAGTATCAGGTTAAGTTCACTACTGATAGCTCAATGTTTAAAATAAATGAGTCGTTAAATGATATGGGAACGCTTACTGTAAAGGGTGGGAAGATGACTATTCATATAACACTGGTATCAGAGAATATTGTTAATCTTTTCCCTGGACTTGCAGAGGATGCTCAGAAGGACGGAGCTGAACTTCTAGAACCTACTAAGGATGAGGTTAAGTATGATGATGGAACTACAGAGACAGTAAATGGTTTCGATGTTCCAGTTCCATATCTTGACAAGGAGTTCGATCTGGCTCTTATCGGAACAAAGGGAAAATGGTATGATCATAAGGTAATTGTTGAATCACCGGAAGAGTAAATTAAAAGATGACAAAAACAAATGTTTTAAAAAATAGTATATTTTTCATATGCGTTGTATTAATGATGATATGTGTAACCTCCTGCGCTTCGCAGGGGGTTGCTTCATATAATCAACAAAATAATCAACAGAATAATCAACAAAATAATCAACAAAAAGAAGAGATTACAAAAGAAACTTTATTAGTTGATATAACATTTGAAGGAGGCACCGGAAAGGCATATATTCAGTCTCCTGTTGAAGTAACAAATGTTGATGGAAATATGACTGCGAAATTTGTATGGAGCAGTAAGAATTATGACTATATGATAGTCAATGGAATAAAATATGAGAATGAAAATAATGGTGGAGAATCAACCTTCACTGTCGATATAGATAATATAGAAGAACCACTCACTGTAATTGGTGATACAGTTGCAATGAGTAAACCCCATGAGATTGAATATGTGATTACTTGGGGAAAGAAAGAAACATCCGAAAAGGAAACCATAACAAATGTGACTGCTGACAAAGAAGCAGTAGAAAATGCGCTGGCTGATGCTGGACTATCTTTAACAGAAACAGTGTCCCTTGAGTATGCCCAATGTTTCACAATAGATAAATATGGAGATTATAGCTATATCTCTATTGATAATTCGGGAGATTATATTGTGGTTCCTGAGAATGGGGCCGTGCCTGAAGGTCTTCCTGAGGAAGTGGTAGTTCTTCAGAAGCCTTTGGATAATACCTATCTTGTATCTACATCTGCTATGGATCTTATTAATACTTGTGGTGCTCTTAATATGATAAAGCTTTCTGGAACCAAGGAAAGTGACTGGTATATTGAGGACGCAAAGAAGGCGATGCAGGATGGGAATATTCAATACGCAGGAAAATATAGAGCACCAGATTATGAACTGATTCTGGGAAGTGGATGTAAGCTTGCAATAGAAAATACCATGATCTATCATGAACCAGCTGTAAAAGCAAAGCTGGAGGAACTTGGAATTCCGGTTCTGGTGGAGACCTCAAGTTATGAAAGTCATCCTCTCGGAAGACTTGAATGGATAAAGCTTTATGGAGTTTTGTTTGACAAAGAGGAAGAGGCAACAAAATATTATAATGAACAGCTCAGCGCTATAGAGCCTATTATGTCTGATAATAAAAGTACTGGTAAAACTGTAGCGTTCTTTCATGTAACAGCAAATGGTATGATCAATGTTCGAAAGCCTGGAGATTATATTACCAAGATGATTGAATTATCTGGAGGTACCTATGCACTCACCTCTTTGGAAGATGAAGAAAATGCTCTCTCAACCATGAATATGCAGATGGAGGATTTTTACAAAGAAGCATCTCAGGCGGACATAATTATTTATAATAGTACCATTGGTGGAGAGATTACATCTATCGATGAACTGATAGACAAAAATGAACTTTTCAAGGATTTCAAGGCTGTTAAAGAAAATAGAGTTTATTGTACAGAAAGAGATCTTTTCCAACAGACAACCGGAGTTGCAGAGTTTATGCAGGATATGAATAATGTAGTAAATGATGTCGATACAGATTATACATATATAAACAAACTAGATTAAAGGCTCGTAGGACGGAAGAAGATGAGCAAGAAACGAAGTGTCATATTTTTTATAGCAGTAGTCTTACTTAT
Organism: uncultured Lachnospiraceae bacterium; assembly: GCA_902783605.1. Taxonomy (GTDB): domain Bacteria; phylum Bacillota; class Clostridia; order Lachnospirales; family Lachnospiraceae; genus Eubacterium_Q. The sequence continues at coordinate 1,564 of CACZRU010000171.1, read as the reverse complement.
AGCAGGACTCTTGTGGATCAGTATTATACTTGGGAGCGCTGATGTATCCATAGGAGATATTTTCAAGATTCTTTCTGGGGATAAGTCAGATACTATGCAGACAAGTATTATCTTGAATATCAGATTTCCAAGGGCTGTTTCTGCTTTTTTGCTTGGAGGGGCGCTGGCTCTTTCAGGTTATCTTTTGCAGACCTTTTTTGGTAATCCGATAGTTGGTCCATTTGTTCTTGGAATATCATCTGGAGCTAAGCTTTCGGTTGCGGTATTTATGATATTTTTCTTATCCATGGGAAGGGAAATGGGACTCAACATGATGGTCCTTTCGGCATTTGTTGGTGCCAGCCTTGCTATGGTCTTTGTACTTGCCATCTCTCTAAAAGTAAAGAGTATGAGTATTCTGGTGGTATGTGGAATAATGATTGGATACATCTGTTCAGCTATTACAGATTTTGTAGTGACCTTTGCAGATGATTCCAATATTATCAATCTTCATAACTGGTCTATGGGAAGCTTGTCGGGAGTAAACTGGGGCGAGATAAAAGTAGTAACGGTAATAGTGATAGTTAGTATTGTTTTAACACTAAGTATATTAAAGCCTATGAATGCATATCGGCTTGGAGAAAGCTATGCCAGAAGTGTTGGCGTGAATATAACTTTTCTACGTGTGATGCTGATCTTTATTTCAAGTCTTCTTGCTGCTACTGTTACAGCATTTGCGGGGCCAATATCATTTGTTGGTATAGCAGTTCCACATCTGGTAAGGATGTGCCTCAAAACTGATAGTTCATATGTAATGATACCTGCCAGTTTTCTTGGAGGAGCAGCTATAACACTTTTCTGTGACCTTATAGCAAGAACTGTATTTGCACCGACTGAAGTGAGTATCAGTTCTGTAACGGCAGTATTCTTAGTTCCAGTTGTTATATTCATGATGCTGAAGAAAAAAGACAGGGGTTAAAATGTCAGATCAAAAGGGTATAAAAACAGAAAAATTGAATATCGGTTATAAGTCAGATCTGATTAAAGATATATGTTTTAATGTTGAACCAGGAAAGATAGTCACTCTAATAGGACCAAATGGATGCGGCAAGACAACACTGCTTAAGACACTTACGGGAGAACTGCAGAAACGCGGTGGAGTGGTTTTTATAGATGGAGAAGACAGGGATTCTTTAAAAATTTCAGAGATAGCAAAAAGAGTATCTCTTGTAATGACATATAAAATAAAGCCAGAACTAATGACTTGTAGAGAGGTTGTGGAAATCGGAAGATATCCATATACAGGAAGTCTTGGAATACTCTCTAGTGAAGATAAAGAAAAAGTTAATGAAGCTATAGAGTGGACAGATGTAGCTGATCTCGCGGATGATCTTTATTCTAATATCAGTGATGGTCAGAAACAGAGAGTTCTTCTGGCAAGGGCTATCTGTCAGGAACCAGATATACTTATTCTTGATGAGCCAACATCGTTTCTTGATATCAGACATAAGATAGATATTCTGCAGAAGATAAGAGACTATGTTAAAGAAAAGAACGTGGCAGTATTAATGTCACTTCATGAATT
>CACZRU010000170.1 GCA_902783605.1 uncultured Lachnospiraceae bacterium | reverse complement strand
AGTTATCTTCCAGTAGAAGTTATCTTCCAGTAGAATTTAACTTCTAGTAAAAGTTATCTTATATAATTAATGAAATTAAAAGAAGGAAATTCGATAAGTAATGAATATCGAAATTCCTTCTTTTTGAATTTATTTTGAATTTAGTCATTAATCTATCTTGAATCCGTTTCCAGCTTTGTCTGGAATTGAAGCAATTGATTATCCGTCAATGTCTTGCCGTCCAAGGTTACTTCTGTCAGTTCAAATGGCTTTTCAGGATTATCTCGTTCATAAATCATTTCTGTTTCAAAAACTTTTGCTTCGTTAGTATTGATATCATCAATTTTGATGTTACCTTTTGCTTGGATAACCATTTTCACATTTTTACCTTGGATGTTTATATCACAGGAGTTCAGGTCTAATCTGGAAAGCATCATGGTTCCCAGCCTTTTATTAGTAGATAGTTCCTGGTCCATAAGCTCGGCCATATAGTGACGGGTGGTCTTGTCCTCCCAGTACATAACATTTTCATACTTTCCTTTAACATTTCCAAAGGTAATAAATACCATGATTCCTGCGAAGAATATCAGGATAGTCGGAATAACGCCCAGATTAGATTCATATATTACCTTCTTACGATAGAAGGGATAGAACGGAAACAGCAGAGCCGTAGCGAATAGTCCGCCTTTTTTCTCACCCATTGCAAAGATGAAGATTGTATCGCAGATAAGGTAAATGATCAGACCGATAATAAGAGGGATACAGCTCTTCAGAGAGTAGTATATATCTATCTGATCGACAAAACAGCACTTTGAGATAAAGAAGATAAATACACAAAATACGATATAGAGGATTACTTCAGAGATGAAAAATATGGTATATTTTTTCTTCCGTTTATCTTGTTCAGTTGGTGCGAAGGCCTTTTTTACATCATCCTCAGTCATGCGAAATGCATTTCTTTCGGTCTTTTCATCATATTCATAATCGACAGTACCAACGTAGTTGGTGTTATTTCCAGTCCTTGAATATTCATCACTTATACGGCTGACAAAATGATCATTCGCTTTGAGCGTATCTGTATTGAAAAAGCCGTCATCATTCAGTTTCAGATTTTCAGTTTTAGGTGTATCATCTTTTTTGAGCTGCATTTCAAAGCCTCCAAGAGTAAGATAAATAGCAATTTTCAGTATATATCATTGAGGGATACTGTGCAATCTCAACATACAAACAGGGGGCTTGTTAGCACCATTTTATGGTGTTATTATTAAAAAAGGTTTTTACTAAATAGTTTTAGTGTGCATTTCATTCTGAGTGCATCAAAGAATCTTTATAAGAAAGAATCTTTATAAGAAGAATCTTTATAAAAAAAGAAAAGAGAGTAGCCAATGTATAAACTCACAGAAACAGAAATTCTGATACAGCCTTCCGAATATGTGGATGAGAGAAGGTATCGTGGGATAACAAACTACGAAACAGCAGAGGGCGATGGAGGGTACTTAGACTCATTTAATGCGCTAAAATATCAGATAGATCATAATTATATATTATATAAGGAGCAGCTTAAATCTTTGGTAACAAGAAGTGCTCAGGTGGATGATGATGTGAAGATTGCCTGGAAATCGGTTATATTCATTGCCATTCTTCCACTTATGGTAAAGTTATTGTACTGGGTACTTACTCCACTTGCTATATCCCATAACCCAAATGTAGCAGGTATCTTTTCTGGAATATGTGTAATACTAAATATTCTTACGCTCCCGCTGGCTGTTGTGTGTGAATTTTTTATGCTTCCAGGTGCAACAAAGCATTTGGTAAATCACATAACGCAGAGAAAGCTTCTAAATAGTGATGAATTTTTTAAGAAGTATCGAGAGGGAAATGATATTATATCCTTTGTGGATGAAAAGAAGTTTCTTAAGAAGACCATAGCTGAGTATGACAAGTTCTATGAGCTGGTTGCAATTGAAGGACTCGACAAGAAGGATGGAAATCTGCAGGGCGCTGATAGTGACCAGATGACAGATGAGCAAAGACAAGTTCTTGAGAAGATGAGAGAAATGTCTATTTTCAGGGAATACAAAGCTACAGTTGTACAGACCAGAAAGGAAGTTGGTTTCGGCTGGGTGATCATAGGTTTTGGTATATTTATGGCGGTCTTACTGATTATTGCTGTTTTTACAAAGTAATAATCAGTTAAATGTATATTCACAGGAACATAAAAACATTCAAAATTTCATAAGAAAAAACGGGGCTTGAATACCTCGTTTTTTTTTATTATACTAAGAAAGTTAAATATTTTATCAGGAGTCGTATCGAAGTGGTCATAACGGGGCGCACTCGAAATGCGTTTGCCCTCCGGGGCACGAGGGTTCGAATCCCTCCGACT
>CACZRU010000169.1 GCA_902783605.1 uncultured Lachnospiraceae bacterium | reverse complement strand
GTTAACTGTGATATGAACTGTGTCAAGATACTTCTCAACCTCTTTACCTGTAAGACCAAGTCTCTTAAGGTCAACAAGCATAAGGTGGTTGTCTGTACCACCTGAAACAATATCAAATCCTCTCTCAATAAGTGCGCTTGCAAGTGTTGAAGCATTCTCAACTACTCTACCCATGTAATCCTTATAATCCTGTGAAAGAGCTTCCTTGAAGCATACAGCCTTACCAGCAATAACATGCATAAGAGGACCACCCTGAATTCCAGGGAAGACAGCCTTATTGAAGTTATACTTCTTGTTAACTTCTTCGCTGCAAAGGATCATACCACCTCTTGGTCCACGAAGAGTCTTATGTGTTGTAGTTGTAGTAATATCAGCGTATGGGATTGGACTCATGTGATATCCTGCAGCAACAAGACCAGCAATGTGAGCCATATCTACCATAAGTACTGCTCCAACCTCATCAGCAATCTCACGCATTTTCTTGAAATCGATCTCTCTTGCATATGCTGAAGCACCAGCTACGATAAGCTTTGGCTTAGCTTCCTTTGCAATAGCAAGAACATTATCATAATCGATACGACCTTCGTCATTAACTCCGTAAGGTACGCAGTTGAAGTATTTACCTGACATATTTACTGGTGAACCATGTGTAAGGTGTCCGCCGTGGTCAAGGTTCATACCCATAAATGTATCTCCTGGCTGAAGTACAGCGAAGAATACAGCCATGTTAGCCTGAGCTCCTGAGTGTGGCTGAACATTTGCATACTCAGCACCGAAAAGCTCCTTAGCTCTCTCTCTTGCAAGCTCCTCTACAACATCAACATACTGACATCCACCATAATATCTCTTTCCTGGATATCCCTCAGCATACTTGTTTGTGAGGTGACTTCCCATAGCTGCCATAACAGCTTTAGAAGCGATATTCTCTGAAGCGATCAGCTCAAGGTTATCATTCTGACGATTAAGTTCATCAGTCATAGCAGCTGCTACTTCTGGGTCAATTTTTACGATTTCTTCAAAATCAAACATTTATATTTCCTCCATGTATATTATTTGTATGTTTTTATATGCTTATGTAAGATTATATAAGATTATATAAGATCCTTTGCTGACGCTCAGGATGACATTTCTTTTAGATTCCTTGCTGACGCTCAGAATGACATTTCACTATTAATATCTATCACTCAACTGTTATCTGTGACAGCACCTGACCGATCTTGTCATGAATTACAATATCAGCCTGCGAATCTCTTCCTGTAGATGCCATATTCAGCACAGCCAGATGCTTTCCGTTGAAATAATTTACAAAGCTTGCAGCAGGATATACCACCAGTGAAGTTCCACCAATAATAAGCATATCAGCCTTTGAAATATGCATGATGGCTCTGCTTATCACATTGCTGTCCAGACCTTCCTCATAAAGAACCACATCCGGTCTTACAAGGCCTCCACACTCTTTGCCATCTACCACATTATCACATCTTGGAATCCCCTCAGATGCAAGTATATACTTAATTCCAGCATTCACATCTTCTTCTGTGCTACTGAAGGTTTTTCCACATTTAGTACAGAAGTTTCTAAGTACTGATCCGTGAAGCTCCAGCACTTCCTTACTTCCAGCCGCCTGATGAAGTCCATCAATATTCTGAGTAATTACAGCCTTAAGTTTTCCGGCAGCCTCCAGCTCAGCCAACTTATAATGTGCAGCATTTGGCTTAGCATCCGGTGCCAGCATCTTGTCCTTATAAAACTCGTAGAAATCCTCTGTTTTATGTACAAGGAATGTATGACTTACAATTTCTTCCGGCGGATATTTGTATTTTTGATTATAAAGTCCATCCTGACTTCTGAAATCAGGAATTCCACTTTCAGTTGAAACTCCTGCACCACCGAAAAATACAATATAATTCGATTCATTTATTGCATTCTGCAATTTCTGGATATTCTCTACATTATCATTAATCATTTTTTTTGCTCACCCTTACCTTTACCTTATACCCATCCTTGATTGTGTACTTGTCCGAACTATCAAGTGACAGCTCCAGCTCATAAATCCCCTCTCTTAGAGCTGATACACTAATCTTTGGATTTAGATTACTTACCCCAATATCTGCAATCTCATCTTCGAAGCCCTTTATCTTTACCTTCACAGTATCAGGTTCTTCGATAGAGTAATTATATGCGGCATCCATATCTGAAATGCCAATCTCATTCTTCGAAAATGGAATTTCTCTTTCCGAAGTAGCCTCTATAACAATATTCACAGCCACTTCGCTAAATGAATCATCTGCAATAATAATATCTGATGGAAGATATTCCATAATATCTACATTTCTTTCAATATTATCCGCTGCATCCGTAACTAGTATCCCTGTAATATCTAATGATTCAACCTTATCCAGAGCCTCTTTCTCACCAGCTATTACTATGGTCGAAGGCTCATAGTTAACATTTCTTATACCATAGCCATCTCTTACACTGCCAGCAGTTGAAACATTTACAGGTATTTCCTTGGTAGGATAAACTGGAATATTTATGGTCGCCTGATTTTCTGATAAAGTCATATTATCCTTCTCAATGGCAACACCATATCCATCGATACATCCAATTTTTACTTTTTTATCAATATCTTCTGAAGCACCAGTAACATCTACTACAGCTCTTGCTTCGACGATATTAGAAAGAACAGATTCAGGTCCTGAAATGGTTATCATATTTGGTGTTGGAGTCGCATTTCCCAGAGCATAGCCCTCATTTACAGTTCCAGAGGTAATCACTCTAACCGGAATACTCTTCTCAACCTCTTCCTCAATACTCAGTGATACATACTGATTAATAGGTGTTATCGTAACTTTCTTCGCTTTAGAACTTGATATAGAACCATTAAGTTCAACACTGATGGTTGTGGAATTAGTTACCGAAAGCTTCGAAAGATCAGCCGTAGCCTTGAAATTATCGGCCTCAAGACCTTCAACCACTGAAGAAGGTCCCTTAACTATTACGCTGACCAATTCACCATCTGTAACATTATATAGATAGCCATTCTCTAAAATGGTATCTCCATTTAGCATTTCAACAGGGATGTCAAGGACCGTTCTAGTTACCACTCCATCCTCAATATTCATTACTGCAAACCAAAGGACAAATGATGCTAACAGAGCTATAAGTTTCAAACCGAGATTACTAAAGATTCCCTTTTTCTTCTTCGGCCCCTGATTCTCATCAAAATCATCATCAGTGTTTCCAGAGTTTTCTTTTATCAATACTTTTGTATTTTCAGGTTTCTCTGCAGTTTCTTGTCTTTCCCTTTCTTGAGCCTCAAGTTTTTCTTCGGCATTAATATTCTGACTATTATTTTCTGCCTGCTCCCTGATTCTTTCCTTCATATTTTGATGAAGTCTATTGTCAATCTGCTTGTCTGTCTTATTATTTATCTTCTTGTCACTCATTTAGCAGCCCTCCTTTTATCATTCTTCCTGATTATGGAAGGCTTCTCATCTTTTTTATCATTCTTTTTGTCATTCTTCTCATCAGCATGAAGCTTAGTAAGCTGTTTTCTAAGTCCATCCTCATCCAGGTCCTTATACAGCTGTCCCATGTAAGCGACTGAAATTTCTCCAGTTTCTTCCGAAACAATAATAGTCATGCTGTCAGTTGTTTCACTTATTCCAAGTCCTGCTCTGTGCCTGGTTCCTAGAGCTTTCTCTATTTCACCATTATCAGTAAGTGGAAGATAGCAGGTTGCCGCCTCAACTCGATTATTTCTGATTACAACCGCTCCATCATGAAGTGGAGTATTTTTCTCAAATATATTAATCAGCAGCTGATGCGTAACTTCAGCACCTATGGAAATTCCTGTATTAATTATTTCACCCAATGGAGTATCATGCTCCAACACTATAAGGGCTCCCGTCTTTTCCTTTGAAAGCAGAACAGCTGTTTTCACAAGCTCATATATAGTTTTATCCTCTATACCCTTTGAAACATCCTTTCTTGAATACATAGAATTGAACAATCTTGAAACAAAGTTCTTTCTACCAAGTTCATCAAGGGCTCTTCTCAGCTCAGGCTGGAAAAGAATAACAAGAGTAAGAAGGATTACATTTATCAAGTTTTTAGCAATCCAGAGTATTGTATTGAGTCTGGCAACTGCTGCAAAAGCAAGAAAAAGAGCCACGACAAGTATACCCCTCAGAAGAGTTTTGGCGCGACTAGTTTTCAGCCATAAAAGTATATGGTAGATAATATATGCAATTATGATAATATCCAGCACATCAGTCCATTTTAATTCCGGAAAATATATTCCATCCAGATGTGTCTGAATAAATGCCCATATAGCTTGCATTTAATGTTTTCTCCACTATTTCTATTTATTCAGCAATCATCTTAAGTATACTGATTCTGTTAATGTTATCTATACTTATAATTATCTGGCTGCTTAGTTTCTTACAGGTTCGTTTTTAACAGCCTCTCTCCCCGAATCATTTTTGGATTCATTCTTAGAATCACTCTTTACTCCAGGTTTCTTAGCCTTTTCAGAATCAATCTTTGGTACAGCCTTAACATAGTAATAATAATCATCATCTTCAAATTGTACCCGCTGAGTATGCTTATAATCCAGCATCCCCTGTCCAAACCTTACTATCAGAGCAAGTACTATACCCACTATACTGCCTATAAGCACCAGATTAACATCAACATCCTGCCCAACAATAGCTCCGGCAATAATAGAACCAATAATATTCATAATGGTTCCAGCGACAATTGCGATATACATTGCAAATGGATAGCTGAACTTAGCAAGTACTGCCGTAACACCAATTGTAATAGCAAATATGATCATTACTGTATACATTTCCTTGTTACCGACAAAAACAGTTGTAATCTGCTTTATGGCTTCAATCTCATTTTCAGGATCCTCTGTTGCCAGAAGACGATAAACCTCAGCAGCACATTTGGTAAAGTAGTAAAATGCAGCACCACACACAGCTGGTACAAGCCCCGAAAGGCCAGCAATAAGCGCTATAATTATCGGTGCAGCAAAAGGAATATTTAGTACATAGAATACTGGCACCAACATTACTGCATACGTATATTTAGGGAAAAATCTTATATATACACAATAAATGATTGTGAATAGAACGATAAATACTGCTCCAACCTCAATCGAAACAGAAAATGAATGCAGAGCTGAAATAACTCCAACCATAAAGAACATAAATCCATCTGGAAGAAGAGCTGCAAGGACCGCAAGAAGAATGTTTACCTCTGGTTTATTAGCCAGACTATTGTAACCAAACATCTTTTGAACTGACATGAAAACAATCAGTGACCATACAAAACGAAAAATAGGTGTTATGATCTCATCTTGCTTTCGGCATATATCCCTAAGGGTGTTTTTTAGTTTTAATATACCCATTTTACTTTTTTCTCCTGTTTATTCACTCTTCTTTTTTCTGAAACTTATTTTTCTGAAACTTATTTTTCTGAAACATCTGTAAACGCATCTAATGACAATGCATCCAGCATGTTTCCGGATTTATTT
>CACZRU010000168.1 GCA_902783605.1 uncultured Lachnospiraceae bacterium | reverse complement strand
TTCCAAAACCAAGTATATTTAATCTTGCCACTGTCAAAGGTCTTTCCACCCTGCTGTCATTCATTTGTATGTCTTCTCTCCTTTTTATTCTTTTCTTTTTCTATACCTTTCTATTTTTTTTACTTACTTTCTATTTTTTCTATACTTTACAATATCTAGCAACGACTTATTTCTTCTTGATGTAAAGTATATTACTGAAATAGAAATTATCATTCTTCTTTACATAGTCAAGATAATCGTTATAGTTTACATAATACTTTTTGCCCCAGGAAGATATTTCCAGCATAGTCTTATTTCCCTGGTCATTATCCTGATTATTATTTTTTCCGTCTTTAATCACATTTGCATCAATGTATTCTTCAACCCCCGTCACCGACACATAGTGGTCCTTCGTTTTCGTGGCCGGCCTAAAGGTTACACTGCCGTCTGTCCCTTCTATCTTATTAAAGAAGGTTAGTTTATTCTTTCGGAACATACCAGGTCCAATTGCCAGAATTACCGGAATATCATTTGCAAGCATCTCTTTAATTCGCTTCAAAATATTAAATGGAAGCACTGCCCACCTTGCCCAGTACCTTCCACCGGTTATCTCCTTAATCTTCTTTCTGTTAAGCAGAAAATACATATTCATATTCCATGCCAGCAGAACTCCGGAAATCCCAAGCTTCGGTAGTATATGAAAGAAATGTTTCTCCATGTACTGCACATATTTGTCATAGTCTATTTTGCTGGCTGTTCTGTTGCCGTTTCCTGCAGACTTATTCTCAGAGTTACTGACAGCATTTTTCTCCAGCACATTTTCTGTAGTTCCCAGCAGGTGAAGCAAAATGTCAGACGCACCAATAAGACCGCAGCCAAAGCCCTCTATCGTCTTTCCCTTACGGGCATTTTCGATATTCTTAAACCAGCCCTGGTTACCGCCATATGAGCCCTCAACGCTCACATATGGATTCTTCAATTTTGTTATTACTCTTTTTCCCATGTAATGTATTCTATCATTATTTTGAAAATAAATCATTACTATTGTTTATTTCTGTACAGCGCTGAAAAGGAGTTTTCAAAATAATAAAGTTCTGCAGTTTCATGATATGAATAAAGCGCCTGAACAAGTTTCTGTATCAGACGCTTTAATATTCATATGATGTCAAATGTTCCTTTAACACCTACATTATTTATATAATTTTCATTTCTAAAACTAACTATTACACTATCTTAGACAAGCTCAGCAAGTTCAAGAAGAAGTTCTTCTGTCTTTGCCCAGCCAAGACAAGGATCCGTGATTGACTTTCCATAGATACCTTCGCCAATCTTCTGTGCACCATCCTCGATGTAACTCTCTGTCATAAGGCCCTTAACTATACTTCTGATATCGCCAGAAACATGACGGCTGTGCATGATATCCTTAGCGATTCGAATCTGCTCAAGGTACTGCTTATTAGAATTTGCATGATTGGTATCAACAATGATAGCTGGGTTCTTCAGTTCTCTCTTCTGATACTCCTCGTAAACCGCTCTCAGATCCTCATAGTGATAATTTGGACGGGAATTACCGTGATTATCAACATATCCTCTCATAATAGCATGGACAAATGGATTTCCCTGTGTTCTTACTTCCCAGCCTCTGTAAATGAAATCCTGAGGTGACTGTGCAGCTGTAATAGCATTCATCATTACAGAAATATCTCCACTTGGTGGATTCTTCATTCCTACCGGAATACCTACACCTGATGAAACAATTCTATGCTCCTGATCCTCAACAGATCTTGCACCTACTGCTATATATGAAAGCAGATCTGAAAGATATCTGTGATTTGATGGATAAAGCATCTCCTCTGCACATGTAAATCCTGTTTCAGCCACAACTCTGGTATGCATATGACGAATAGCTACGATACCAGCCAGCATATCCTCATGTCCTTCAGGATCAGGCTGATGAAGCATTCCCTTATAACCTGTTCCTGTAGTTCTAGGTTTATTAGTATATACTCTAGGGATAATAAATATCTTATCCTTTATCTTCTCCTGAACCTCAGCAAGTCTATGCATATAGTCCACAACTGCCTCTTCATTATCTGCAGAGCAAGGACCTATGATCATCAGGAACTTATCACTCTTACCTGAGAAGATATCCATAATCTCCTGATCCCTTGCTTCTTTTATTTCCTTTAATTTGTCATCTATTGGATATTCTTCCTTTATTTCTTTTGGGGTAGGAAGCTTCCTCAAGAATTCCATCTGCATTTCCATATTATTTTGTTCCTCCATACAGCTCTTCTATTTTCCTATG
>CACZRU010000167.1 GCA_902783605.1 uncultured Lachnospiraceae bacterium | reverse complement strand
CGTGCTCAGGGTGAAAATCATAGATATAATCCACAGACCATTCATATGCTTCAGCTTTCAACCCGTGAGGGAGATTATGATAAGTTCAAGCAGTATACAGAAATGGTTGATGCAGAGAAGACAGGATATCTAAGGAGTCTTTTGGACTTTGAATATCCTGCTGAGGGAGTTCCTCTTGATGAGGTTGAGAGTGAAGCTTCAATCGTACAGAGGTTTAAGACAGGCGCTATGTCCTACGGGTCCATTTCCGAGGAGGCGCATCAGACGCTTGCTATTGCCATGAATCATCTGCATGGTAAATCGAATAGTGGTGAAGGCGGAGAAAGTGATGAGAGAATCGCTTCAGCAGGAACCGAGAACGACAGAAGTTCAGCTATTAAACAAGTGGCAAGTGGAAGATTTGGTGTCACAAGTAAATATCTTGTTAGTGCGAGAGAACTTCAGATCAAAATGGCACAGGGAGCTAAACCTGGTGAAGGCGGTCATCTGCCTGGTAAGAAGGTTTATCCTTGGATTGCGAAGACGAGACATTCGACTCCTGGTGTGAGTCTTATCTCGCCTCCACCTCATCATGATATATATTCAATTGAGGACCTGGCTCAGCTGATCTATGACCTGAAGTGTTCAAACAAGAGGGCTCGTATTTCAGTGAAGCTGGTTTCAGAAGCTGGTGTTGGTACAGTTGCAGCAGGTGTTGCAAAGGCTGGTGCAGAGGTAATCCTTGTGTCAGGTTATGACGGAGGAACAGGAGCAGCACCACTCAGTTCAATACATAATGCAGGACTTCCATGGGAAATGGGACTGGCTGAAACACACCAGACTCTGGTTGAGAATGGACTTCGTAACCAGGTTGTTATCGAGACAGACGGAAAACTCATGAGTGGTAGAGATGTAGCTATAGCTGCTATTCTCGGTGCAGAAGAATTTGGTTTTGCAACTGCACCACTGGTAACTATGGGCTGTGTAATGATGAGAGTATGTCAGCACGATACATGTCCAATGGGTGTTGCTACACAGAACCCTGAGCTTAGAAAGAGGTTTAGAGGAAAGCCAGAGTATGTTGAGAACTTTATGCTCTTTATCGCAAGAGAGCTTAGAGAATATATGGCAAAACTTGGCGTAAGAAGTATTAGTGAACTTGTAGGTAGAACTGATCTTCTTAAGGTTAAGGAAAGTGTAAAAGTTGAAAACTCTGAAAATGCTGATGTGGCAAATGCTGGAGAGATTGATTTCAGCAGAATTCTTGTGGACATGTCAGGCGTTGACAGAAAGCTTCAGACCTTCCAGCCAGAGCTTAAGTATGATTTTAAGCTTGAAACAACAAAGGACGAAGCAGAACTGCTTAAGTCTAAAGATATAAAGGCTACACTGAAGAGTGCAGCGTCTGTAGATGACAGTAAGGTTATCTCATCAGATCAGATAGAGAAGAGTGTGCTGTCAGTATCAGTAACGAATGTAAACAGGACCTTTGGAACTCTTCTTGGTGCAGAGATTACCAGAGTAGCACCAGAAGGACTGCCAGAGGATTCTATAACAATTAACTGTAAGGGATCAGGCGGACAGAGCTTTGGCGCATTTATCCCTAGTGGACTTACACTTAATCTTATTGGTGACAGTAATGATTATTTTGGTAAAGGTCTTTCAGGTGGAAAACTTATTGTACATGCATCTGAAGATGCAGCATTTAACCCTGAGGATAATATTATCATAGGAAATGTTGCACTATACGGAGCGACATCAGGAGAGGCTTATGTTGCCGGTGTTGCTGGTGAGAGATTCTGTATACGAAATTCAGGTGCAGTAGCAGTTGTTGAAGGTGTAGGTGAGCATGGCTGTGAATACATGACAGGTGGCCGTGCTGTAATACTTGGTTCAGTAGGTAAGAACTTCGCTGCCGGAATGAGCGGAGGAGTGGCTTATGTACTTGATGAGGAAAATACTCTCTACAAGAATCTGAACAAGAAGATGGTTGAGATGGAACTTCTTGAGAATAAGCATGACATGGAAGAGTTAAAGTCTATTATAGAAAAGCATGTGGCAAATACTGGCTCAAAGAAGGGACAGAGAATACTGGACAACTTTGACGAGTATGCTAAGCATTTTAAGAAGATAATTCCAACTGACTATAAAGAGATGATGCACCTTACTGCAGAAGGCGAAGAACAGGGATTATCTCACGACGAAGCAGAAGTAGAAGCATTCACAAAGCTGGTAGGATAACCCGCGGGGATTGGTTCTCAAAGGGTGATGATAAAGAAAGACGAGGAATAATATATGGGTAAGCCGACAGGGTTTTTAGAATTTGATAGAGTAGATGGGGCGGTTGTGAGCGAGGAAAAGCGAATAGAGAATTTCCTTGAGTTTCATGGCATGCTTCCAAGAGAGGAACAGCAGAATCAGGCTGCCAGATGCATGGACTGTGGTGTTCCATTTTGTCAGGCAGGTACTATGATAGCAGGCATGGCTTCAGGCTGTCCGCTTCATAACCTGGTACCTGAATTAAATGATCTTGTTTATCGAGGCTGTTTCGAACAAGCGTATCAGAGACTCAGCATTACTCACAGCTTTCCGGAGTTTACTTCAAGGGTATGTCCGGCTTTATGTGAGGCTGCGTGTACCTGCAGCGTTCATGGCAAATCTGTAGGAACTAAGGAAAATGAGAAGGCTGTAATTGAGTATGCCTATGAATTTGGACTTGTGTCGGAGGAGATTCCTGACTCTCGGACTGGAAAGAAGGTGGCTGTGGTTGGAAGTGGTCCTTCAGGCCTTGCTGCTGCTCAGCTTCTAAACAGGCGCGGGCATTCAGTGACTGTCTTTGAGAGAAGTGACAGGATTGGAGGCCTGCTTCGCTATGGTATTCCAAATATGAAGCTGGATAAGTCTATAATCGACAGACGAATTAGTCTTATGGAGGAAGCTGGTGTTGTATTTAAAACCAGCGTAAATGTTTGTGGCAAGAAGAAAAAGAAATCCGATGTAACGAGGATTGATCTTGCGGATAAAGTGACTAATGTTTCGGCAGAAGAACTGCTTGCAGAATATGATGCAGTTATTCTAGCTTGTGGAGCTTCTAATCCAAGGGATATTAAGGCTCCTGGAAGAGATGCTGAGGGAATCTATTTCGCTGTGGATTTCCTTGGAAAGGTGACTAAAACTCTTCTGGACAATGACCATGATCTTGTAAATGAACTGTCTTCCAAATTTGCCCCTGCAAATTCTTCTAGTGGTAAGAAGGGCAAGAAGGCTGACGAAGCTGTGAGCAAGTATGATGTTATCAATATGGTCAGAGATAAGCATGTTATTGTCATTGGCGGCGGTGATACTGGAAATGACTGTGTTGGTACCAGCATTCGTCTTGGCTGTAAGTCTGTGACTCAGCTTGAAATGATGCCAAAGGCACCAGATGATAGACTGCCTTCAAATCCATGGCCAGAGTGGCCTCGTGTGTGCAAGACCGATTATGGTCAGGAGGAGGCTATCTATAAGTTTGGTCAGGATCCAAGAATATATCAGACAACAGTTAAAGAATTTATCTCTGAGGAAGTAAAAGCTGAAGGTGGAAAAGGTACTGTAAAGCGTCTTAAGGAAGTTGTACTGCAGTCTCTCGAGCCAAAGAAGGACGAGAAGACAGGCCGTATGATGATGGTTCCAGTGGAAGGCTCAGAACAGACTATCCCAGCAGATCTGGTGCTTATTGCTGCTGGCTTCCTGGGGAGTGAGAGCTACGTGACAGAGGGCTTTGGTGTTGAAGTGGATGGAAGAACTAATGTGAAGACTGCACCTGGAAAATACAGTGCAAGTACTGCTAAAGTCTTCACTGCTGGTGATATGCATCGTGGTCAGTCACTGGTAGTATGGGCAATCTCCGAAGGAAGAAATGCAGCCCGAGAAGTGGATAAAGAATTAATGGGATTCACAAATTTATAAATTTTTTTAAAAAAGTGATTGACAAACAGATTTAATCGGAGTAATATATGAACTCGTAAAGAACAAAGGCGTTCTGGATGACTAGTCCGGAACGCCTTTTGTCATATATGAGATTGCATTTGCAGTTTCAAAAAAATCCCAAGGGAATACTTATATTTTAAAGCAATGGCGCTTTGAGTTTCGAAAGAAGCTTGAAGCGCCTTTTCGTTTCGCGAGCGAATATCTGGTAAGAAATTAGTATTTGATTACTGACAGAATTGCTTTAAACGGTGCAGGAAATATACAGCACCTAATGAGAATTGAAAAATTCTTCAAAAGAAAGTGAGGATTTAGTTATGGATGAGATGTTAAGTTTAGTTAATGAGAATGTATTTGCAGTATGGTTCCTTATAGGTGCTGCGTTGGTATTCTGGATGCAGGCAGGATTTGCAATGGTTGAAACTGGTTTCACCAGAGCAAAGAATGCAGGTAACATTATTATGAAGAATCTGATGGACTTCTGTATCGGCTGCGTTGTTTTTATAGCAATTGGTTTCAGCCTTCTGCTTGGTGAAGACTTACTTGGTTTTATTGGAAAACCTGGATTTGATATTTTTACTAGTTATCAGAATTTTGACTGGTCAAACTTCGTGTTTAACTTAGTGTTCTGTGCAACAACAGCAACTATCGTTTCTGGAGCTATGGCAGAAAGAACAAAGTTCCTCAGCTACTGCGTATATTCAGCAGTTATCTCAGCATTTATCTACCCAATAGAAGCACACTGGATTTGGGGCGGTGGCTGGTTAGCACAGCTTGGTTTCCACGATTTTGCAGGATCATGTGCAATTCACATGGTAGGTGGTATCTCTTCAATCATCGGTGCAAAGATGGTAGGACCTAGAATTGGTAAATTTGAAAAAGATAAGAGTGGAAAGATTACAAAGGTAAATGCTTTCCCTGGTCACAACTTAGTTATCGGTGCTCTTGGAGTATTCATTCTCTGGCTTGGATGGTATGGTTTCAATGGAGCAGCTTGTACATCAACAGATCAGCTTGCATCTGTATTCGTAACAACAACAATCGCACCTTCAATCGCAACTGTAGTATGTATGATCTTTACATGGATCAAGTATGGTAAACCTGATGTTTCTATGTGTCTCAACGCT
>CACZRU010000166.1 GCA_902783605.1 uncultured Lachnospiraceae bacterium | reverse complement strand
TATTTTAGATATTTTATTTTAGTTGCCTTGTTTTAGATATCTTATTTAGGCTTTTTATTTGTGACTGTCCAGCATAGCCTGGATTCGTTCTGGGAATTCATCATAAACCTTATTGCATTCTTCTTTGTTCATCTTGTGAGGGTAGATAGGTTCGCTGAATTCAACTATAACATGTTTTTTCTTTAATCCAAATGGTTTGTTATTCTCAAAAATGTCATCGAAACCGGTAGCTGCCACAAGAACAATAGGACACTCGGCGTTCTTAGCCATTCTGTAACCACCCTTTTTGAAAGGGAGCATTTCCTTTTTGTGATTTCTTGTGCCTTCTGGATATAAACCAAGTGAAAGGCCGTTCTTCATATATTCAGTTCCTGTCTTAATGCTTTCAAGGCCGGCGCGAACATCTTTTCTGTCCATAAATACAGCTCCGATATCTGTAACCCAGCTGCTGAAGAGTGGAACCTTCTTGAACTCCTTCTTGGCAATAAAGCCCATAGGTCTTCCAACTATTGTCTGAAGGATAATAATATCAAAGTAGCTGCGATGATTTCCGATGAACAGAATACCCTGCTCCTTTGGTACTTTAGCCAGATTTTCTGCTCCTCTGACTTCTACCTTGGTTCCTGCGATATGAAGTAGTCCCTCGAAAAATCCTTTAACCAGCTTCCAGCTCTTATACCAGCTTTTGTATTGGTCTTTTTTAGATAATATCCATAAATAGATGTGATATGGATAGAGCAGTACAACTGCCAGGAATGCATATATTGCGGCGATTATGACTCTTATCATATTAGCCTCCTTTTTTAGCCCATTGTTACCCCTTGTTAGCCTTTCTTATTGGCATTTCTTGTTAGTCTTTAGCGGCCAAACATTTTTGCGGTCTCATAAAGTCTTTTTGACAAATGCTCAGTCAGTGCTTCCTTCTTGTATCGCCATGACCAGTTTCCTTCTCCTACACCAGGAGTGTTGAATCTTGCCCAAGAGTCAAGTTCAAGGATGTCCTGCATAGGAACAATAGCCATTGTGGCAACAGAACCGAAGCAGGCTCTGATCATTACCCAGCAGATGTCACTAGCATCTGTACTGAAATATCTTCTCAGTTTATCTCTTGACTGCTCGAAGCAATTCTTGTACCAGCCCAGGGTTGTATCGTTATCATGTGTACCAGTATAGCATACACAGTTCCTTACATGGTTATGTGGAAGGAAGTTGTTTTCATTTGGATTTTCAAATGCAAATTGAAGTATTTTCATACCTGGGAAACCGAATTTATCACGGAGCTGTACAACAGAGTGATCGATCTCACCAAGGTCCTCTGCGATGATTGGCATATGATAACCAAGGGTTGATTCCAGCATAGTGAAGAAGTTCTCACCTGGTGCTTTCATCCATTTTCCATTTATGGCTGTTGGCTCTCCATAAGGTACAGCCCAGTACTTATCAAAACCTCTGAAATGGTCAATTCTCAGATAGTCAGTCAGCTTCAGCTGATGCTTAATACGGGCAAACCACCATTCATAACCTGTCTTCTTATGCTCAGACCATTTGTAAAGAGGATTACCCCAGAGCTGTCCAGTTGCTGAGAAATAATCTGGTGGTACTCCAGCTACTACGGTTGGGTATCCCTTTGTGTCCAGGCTGAAGAGTTTTTTGTTAACCCATACATCGGCGCTGTCCCAAGCTACGAAGATAGGGATATCGCCGACAATTCTTATGCCTTTGTCATTTGCATATTTCTTAAGCTTTGCCCATTCATAGTCGAAGAAGAACTGAAGGAATTCATAATAACCGATCTCCCTTTCCAGCTTCTTTTCCCATTTTGCTCTCTGAGCAGCGGTAGGATTCTTCAGGTCGTCTTCCCACATGTACCAAGGGGCACCCTTGTGAAAATCCTTCCCAGCCATAAAGAGTGCATAGTCATCCAGCCATTCTTTATTTGATTCTTTGAAGTCTTTATATGCTTTCATCAGATCTTCGCTGGTTGAAAAACCGTCATGAATTGAATCATCCAGGAATCTCTCGTAAGCCTTTTTGTATAATTCTGTCTTAAACTGAATTACATCTCCGTAAGTGATATCCTCAGGATTCCACTGTGGCATTTCTTTAAAATCCTCATCATAGAGCAGGTTTAACTGTCTCAGGTGATCTAGACTAATGATGAGTGGTTGTCCAGCGAATGAAGAAAATGGCTGATACGGTGAATCACCAAAGCCGGTATGTCCGAGTGGCAGTACCTGCCAAAGTTTCATGCCAGATTTTTCCATGAAGTCAATAAATTCATATGCTTCCTTTCCTAGGTCGCCGATTCCATAAGGACCTGGAAATGATGTAGGGTGGATAAGGATTCCGGCCAGTCTTTCAGGTCCCATGTCCACGCTGGCGGTAATATCAATATCCATACTTGCAGTCTTGTCGATAGCCATGTTGTAATAATTCCTCCAAATATAATTTTTCCCCTAAATTTCTATTTAAATCTTTGTAACCTTATTACCTGTACTTAATTAGAACTCGTATGCTTTAGCAAACAGTGGGATAGCCTTTTCTATCATTTCAGTTGGAACACAGTATGAAATTCTAAAATGACCTGGACACTGGAAGCTGTCGCCTGGAACAGTAATAAGTCCCAGCTCTCTGGCTGCTTTCCAGCACCATTCGTTGGCATCTCCATTTTCGGATGGTACACGAGGCATCATGTAAAAGGTGCCCATTGGTTTTACTACCTTGTATCCGATTTCAGTAAGTGCATTGTAGAGAAGGTTGGCATTCTTCTCATATATGCTCAGGTCACTTGTCTCGTCGATAACTCTTTCGATTGCAAACTGCATGAGAGCAGTAGGACAATTGTGACCTGTAAATCTTGAAACCTGTCCAGCCATAGGAACTAGAAGGTCTGCATCCTTTGCAGCAGGATTAACTGCCATATATCCAATTCTTTCTCCAGGAAGAGAAAGTGACTTGCTGAAAGAATAGCAGCAGATAGAGTTGTCATAGAACTTTGAAGGAAATGGACTGTCCACGCCCTCAAATACTATCTCCCTATAAGGCTCGTCAGTGATGAGGAATATCTCATGTCCGAAAGCTTCCTGCTTAGCAGTAAGTATCTCAGCAAGCTTTGTGATAGTTTCTGTTGTATAAACAATACCTGAAGGATTGTTTGGTGAATTAATTAGGACAGCTGCCACATTTTCATCCAGCATTTCCTCGAATTTTTCGAAGTTGATCTGGAAGGTATCATAGTCAGCTGGTACAACCTTGAGTGTTGCTCCGGTTCCATTTACATATGGATTATATTCTGGGAAGTATGGAGCAAAGGTAAGTACTGTATCTCCTTCTCCAGCCACACATCTTATAGCATGTGCCAGTGCACCTGCAGCTCCTGATGTTGGGAAGATATGTGCAGCAGTATAGTTCATTCCAAATCTTCTGTTGAGAGAATCAGCAATCGCTTTCTTGGTTGAATCCTGACCAAGAGTTGGACTATAGCCGTGAAGCTTTACAGGATCCCCTTCCTTAACAATGTCGATAAGTGCCTGAGTGAAGCTGTCTGTTGTTGGAACTGAAGGGTTTCCAATTGAGAAATTGAATACGCTGTCAGGTCCCAGTTCAGCTGCTCTGCCTCTGGCAAAATCAAAAAACTGACGAATAACGGATTCCTTTCCGGTCATCTCTTTATAGAATTCAGATATCATAATTACCTCCAAATATCGGGCTTTTTTACGCCACAGTGATGTGGTATAGTAAAATACGTTTTGAATATGTTGGTTTTGTTAAAGCTATTACCTTAAAAAACACAGTAAAGTATTATAGCTTATTTACTAAAATAATACAAGAAAAGTATGCTTCTTTGAGCATACAATAAAATAAAGTAGGATTTTGTAAAAAAATCAGACAAAATGAAAGAGAAGAAAACGCTGGAAGAACAAGAGAAAAAGTATAGAAAAAATAAAGAGGATAATAAAGAGGAAAAATAGATTATGAAGATTTTTGATACACATGCACATTATGATGACAGGGCTTTTGATGAAGACAGAGAATACCTGCTTAATGGTGGCTTACAGGAAGAGATTACAGATTTAGTGACAGCCGAAGAAACTGAAAAGAATGATATGCTTTCAGTAGATAAAAAAGGGGAAGAAAGCCGAATATATAGAGTGGAAAACATTACCAATATAGGCTGCAGTATGAAAAGTTCTCGTGTTTCTGTTGATTTTGCTTCGAGATTCCCATATATCTATGCGGTTATAGGAGTGATTCCTCATCACGTGGATGAAATGTCGGAAGAAGATATTGAAGAACTTAGGGACCTTGCTAGATCAAATGACAAGGTTGTGGCGATAGGCGAGATAGGACTGGACTACTATTATGATGAACCACCTAAGAATCTTCAGCACAAATGGTTTCTAAGACAGATGGAGCTGGCTAAAGAACTTGAACTTCCAATTGTAATCCACAGCCGTGAAGCAGCCCAGGATACAGTTGAACTTATGAAAAGGACTCATGCTGAGGATATAGGAGGAGTGGTTCACTGCTATTCTTACTCAGAAGAAATGGCAAAGGAATTCCTTAAAATGGGGTTCTTCTTTGGAATTGGTGGAGTTGTAACATTTAAGAATTCCAAGAAACTTAAAAGGGCGGTAAAATCTATTCCGCTTGAAAATATAGTGCTGGAGACAGATTCGCCATATTTGACACCTTCACCGAACAGAGGGAAGAGAAATGATTCTAGGTATCTTCCGTATGTAATCGAGGAGATTGCCCGTCTCAAGGAAATAACACCTGAAGAAGTGGCCGAAGTTACATTTGAAAATGCCAGAAAACTATACAGGCTGGACTAATAAAAAAGTTTACTTATTTTGATAATAAAGTTATAATATAAGATGTCGAAATCTTTTTATTTTAGGAGGGTTAAAACAGTGAATAGTGTAATCGAAAGCCTTAAAGAGGCTTGCAAAAATGAAAATGGGGTTCTTGCATTGATTAATGTTGATAACTTCGGTCTTTTCAATGATATCTATGGTCGCAAATGTGGTGATCTTGTTATCAGAAAATGTGTTGAATTTATCAATAAAGCTACTGAAGGAGATGATATTAAGGCGAGCCTTGGGGGAGATGAGTTTGTAGTATTTGCAAAGGATCTCAAGGACAAGGGCGAGCTTGTTGCTATGACAGCTTATATCAATGAGAAACTTGTTTACTATGTGACAGATCTTGTAGGAGAAGATAATACAGTTTCTCTTGGTGTTTCGACTGGTGCTGTTATGGTTCCAGAGTATGGAGATGATTATGAGAAGCTCTTCGATAAAGCTGATAAGGCTCTTTCTGTTGCAAAGCAGATGGGCAACCATGGATGCTCATTTTATGAGTCAGTTATCCCTGAGGAGAATCTCTTCAATGATATGAATCAGCTTACTGAAAAGCTCGATGAGGACAAGGAACTCAGAGGTGCAATGTGGCTGGATAGTGTTTATTTTGGCATCGTTTATAGATATATTCGCAGATATCTTCAGACTTATGGCGTTGATGCTGCAAAGATGCTTGTCACTATGGATCTTACAGCCGATAATATAGGAAAAGAGCACTATCATCAGATGGTTAAGGAGTTTGGAAAGGTTATCGTTGCTACACTTAGACGAAGTGATGTTGTATTCCAGAGTAAGAGCAATCAGTTCTTCCTGCTTCTTCCAGGTATGACTAGTGAAAATATAGATAAGCTTGTACAAAGACTTGAAAGAAAATTCCATGAAAGTGGTTTAGATAATGCCATGGATATAAATATTAAATACGAGCTTATTATTTCGAAGAAAGAGGATGAGATTTAATGCTCAGTAATCCCCAGGAAACAATTAAAGTTATACAGGAAAATAATTTCACATTTCATAAGAAAT
>CACZRU010000165.1 GCA_902783605.1 uncultured Lachnospiraceae bacterium | reverse complement strand
GGATCTGTGCAGCTAACGGTACAGATAACCCAGCACTCGTTGCTGATATCATCAGAAAGCTTACAACAGATACAGATATCATGACAGATATCGTTAAGGCTGATAACGACTTCGTTAACAACAAGCCAGCTATGGAAGCTATGGCTCAGGATTCAAGCTACGGCGATGATGTACTTGGCGGACAGAATGCACTTTCAATGTTCTGCGAAGGCGCTGACAAGATCGACAAGTCAAACATTTCTGAGTATGATCAGGGATGTAATGAGTCATTCCAGGCAGCTATGAAGGATTACTTCGAGGGTAACACAGCTTCTTATGAAGATGCACTTGATGCTTTCTATACATCAGTATCAGAGAAGTACCCAGAGCTTTCATACTAAGATTCATTCTAAGCTATTGCTTAATATAGGGTTGTCAATATATGTGAACTAGTATAAAAATTAGTATAGAAAATACGTATAACGATGACCTGAGTTAAGAATAAACCTAAACATTAATGCGTGCCTGCTTCGGGCATTTGTCCGGGCGGCACGCTTTAATTATCTTTTATACACTATCAAATATTATAAAAAGGTAAGCGGAGGTAGCAGGATGAATAATAAAAAGAATGGAAATGTTGTACGCTTTAACCGTTGGGGGTATTACTTTTTAATTCCTTTCGTAGTAGTATTCATTGCGTTCCAGCTTGTTCCACTGGTTTCAACTATATACAACAGTTTCTTCGAACATTATTTTAAAAACGGTCTGACAGAGGTTGGACCAGCCTTTATTGGATTAGAAAACTATAAGACACTGTTCTCAAATGGTGACTTGATTAAATATTTTGTAAATACAATGCTTATGTGGATCATGGGATTCGTTCCTCAGATCCTTGTTTCACTTTTACTGGCTGCTTGGTTCTCAGATCCATCACTTCGTCTTAAGGGTCGTCCATTCTTCCAGTCAGTAATCTACTTACCAAACCTGATCATGGCATCAGCATTTGCAATGTTATTCTTTGCATTATTCTCTGATTCAGGTCCTATTAACTCAATGTTAATGAATATGCATATTTTAAGCGAACCTTATAAGTTCCTTTCACATACTAGCAGTGCTAGATGGCTTGTTGCATTCATGAACTTCCTTATGTGGTTTGGTAATACAACAATTCTGCTTCTTGCAGGTATGCTCGGTATCGATACATCCTACTATGAGGCAGCTGAGGTTGACGGTGCTACCGCAACTCAGATTTTCTTTAAGATAACACTTCCAATCTTAAGACCAATCATGATCTTCGTTATGATTACATCACTTATCGGTGGTCTTCAGATGTTCGATGTACCTCAGATTCTTACAAATGGTGAAGGTTCACCAGTTAGAACTACAATGACACTTATTATGTATCTTAATAAGCATCTGTATAGTAAGAACTATGGTATGGGTGGTGCTCTTTCTGTAATGCTGTTTATTATTACTGGTATACTTAGTCTTATAGTATTTAAGTTTAACCAACAGACAGATAAGTAAGGAGGGCTAACATATTATGGAAGAAAAGAAAAATACCGGTGTGGCGGTCCACACAAGAAGAGTTATCGCTTATGTAGTCCTTATACTTGTTACTATTATGTGCTTATTCTGGTTCTATGTACTTTTCATCAATGCTACTAGATCAAATGCAGCGTTGAAGAGAGGTTTTACACTTATTCCAGGTACAGCATTAGGAAAGAATATTTATAACCTTTTCCATAATAGTAATCTGCCAATTATCAGAGGACTTTTAAACAGTCTTATTATTTCACTTTGTACAGCAGGACTTAGTACATACTTCTCAACTATGACAGCATTTGCTATTCATGCATATGATTTCAAGCTTAAGAAGTTTATGTTCACATTTATTCTTGCAATCATGATGATTCCTACACAGGTTACTGCACTTGGATTCATCAACATGCTGAGAAAGATCAACCTGATGGATTCATTTATTCCACTTATTGTTCCAGCAATCGCTGCTCCAGCAGTATTCTTCTACATGAAGCAGTACATGGAAGCAAACATTCCTTTGGAACTTATGGAATCAGCGCGAATAGATGGTGCGGGAGAGTTCCTTATCTTTAATAGAATTACTCTTCCTCTTATGAAGCCAGCTATTGCTGTTCAGGCAATCTTCGCATTTGTATCAAGCTGGAATAACTACTTTACTCCTGCACTTGTACTTAAGTCAGATAGTAAGAAGACACTGCCAATCCTTATTGCAACACTTCGTTCAGCAGACTTCCTGAAGTTCGATATGGGTCAGGTTTATATGT